>JBILYJ010000233.1:0-7640 GCA_044377795.1 Reyranella sp.
AATTCTCACATGTGAACAAATGAGGGCAATCATGATTGTCACTGGGTCGGCAAAGCATGGGCAAAGCAGGCGGCGCAAGCTGAGGCTGGAAGACGGATTCGAGTATTTCAAGGGTGAATGGTTGGAGGCGGGCCAGGATCCGCACCTGTCGCCCACCATGTTCCTGATCGAGCAGTGCCCTCATTCCAAGCTGGCCGCCCACTTCCATCGCCAGAACGAGTTTCAGGTGGTGGTTGAGGGGGGCGGCACGTTCGGCGCCCACTACGTTCAAGCCATCACCGTGCACTACGCTGGCGCATACACCGGCTACGGGCCGATCGTCGCGGGGGAGAGCGGCCTTTCCTATTTCACGATCCGCTCGGTGTTCGAGCAAGGCGCCTTCATGCTGCCGCAGGACCGCGACAAGATGGTCCGCGGACCCAAGAATCAGATGCACAGCCAGACATATCCGGCTTCGGAGACCGCGGCACTGGCTGCACGCACCGGCGTCGAAACCATCGAACTCTTCCCGGCGCAACACGACGGGGTCGCGGCAACGCGCCTGCTGTTGCCGCCGGACGGCGAGGTCACTGCACCCGCGGGTGCGGGCTCCTCCGGTCAATACATTATGCCCGTTGCGGGCAGCCTGATGCATGGCGGGCGCGAGTTCACGCGGTGGGAGCCGATCTTCGTTTCGGCCGACGAGCCGCCGCTGCCGCTTCGCGCAGGCGCGGGCGGGGCCGACGTTCTCTACCTTAGGCTTGCCACCCGCCCGGCCGAATACTCGTCCGCGTAGAGCCGTACCATTGACACGGCCAGGAAAAATTCGATGAACGCTTTTTCGCGCGCTACGCGCTGGGCCAATCTAGGCGTACTTTGCTCGCTCGCCCTTGCAGGTTTAGTAGCACCGAATGCCGCCTTAGCGCAGCATTATCCCAGCAAGCCGATCCGGCTGTTGATTGGCTTCGCTCCAGGATCGGCCACCGATTCGGTCGCGCGTATCCTGGCCGAGCCGCTCGGCGCAGCGCTGGGCCAGCAGGTCGTGGTCGACAACAAGCCCGGCGTCTTCAACGCTGGCCACGAGCATGGTTGCGAAGGCAGCGGCCGACGGCTACACGCTGACGCTTGGGACCAACTCTGCGATGGCGACGGGCCCCGCCGGCGTGATGCGCAACATCGATTACGACCCCGTGAAGGACTTCACGCCGATCGGCAAGGTCGCGACCGTAAACTTCATGCTGGTCGGCAACACCAAGGTGCCCGCGCAGACCCTTACGGAGCTGATGGCTTACTCGAAGCGCAACGCGGACAAGGTGAACTGCGCTTCCGGCAACACCAACGGAGTCGTTTTCTGCGAGCTGTTTAAGCAGCGCGTCGGCGCCAACCTGATGGGCGTGCCATACAAGTCGACTCCGCAGGCCTTGACCGACGTCATCGGTGGACAGGTCCAGCTGATGTTCGTTGATGTGCCATCCGGCGGGCCGCGGGTGAAGGCGGGGCAGCTGCAGGCGTACGCCGTTACGAGCCTAAAGCGCAGCGCCGTGCTACCCGATGTTCCGACGATGGGTGAAGCCGGCGTGCAGAACTTCCCGGACAACTCCGGCTGGTGGGGCCTATATGGTCCGGCGGGACTGCCTGCGCCAATCGCTGCAAAAATCACCGCCGCACTAGACCAGGTGCTGCAGCGCGAGGACGTGAAGCAGCGGTTAAACAATTTAGGCGTCGAGATCTCGCCCGCATCGCCGCAGGAGTTCGACCGGTTCCTGAAGTCGCAGCTGCAGGACTGGCGCAAGTTCCTAAAGGACTTCAACATCCAGCCCGAAAACTGACGAACCGGATTTGCAAATATGACATGACTGCACGCGACACGAATTTACCCCGACTGGGGCAGGGCTTTTACTGGCAGGACCTCGTGGTCGGGCAACGCTTCCGCACTTTCCGCAGGACGGTTACGGAAACCGACCTGGTGAACTTTATCGGTGTAACCGGCATGCTCGAGGCCATCTTCATCGATGCGCAATACGAGGAGGGTGCGATCCCGGGACGGCCCGTGCCCGCGGTTCTGACTTACTCGCTCATCGAAGGTCTGCTGCTGCAATCGATGATCCAGGGCACCGGGCTCGCCTCGCTCGAAGTGCACAAGAAGGTGCTTAAGGCCGTGATGGTCGGCGATACGGTGTTCGCCGAAGTGGAGATCACTGGACTACGGCTTACGTCTAAAGGCAACCGCGCCATCGTCACCTCACAGGTCGACATTTACAACCAGCGCAACGAGCAGGTGATCACGTACACGGTGACACGGATGCTTGCGGGCCGGCCCGGCGCGCAATGAAGGAGCACAACGTTATGCGGTCCTTCAGTCACCTCTCTCCGCCACTGCGCATCTTTCATGGGGTGGACGGCTTGGAGTGGCTGGGCCGTGAACTCGAACGCGTCAAGAGCCAGCGCGCGGTGATTTTTTGCGGCGCCTCACTGGCGCGCGCGAGTCGAGTGTTTATCCAGCAGTGGTTTCACAATGTCCCAGCCGGCGCGGGTCGTGGGAACGCCAGCATAGTTTGACAGATGGATGAACATCTCCTCTATGGCCTTCGGTTCGATCCCGGTATTTAGAGCGCCTTTGACGTGGAATTTGAATTCCTGTTCTCGCGCTCCATGCAAGATCAACGCTGCCAACGTAATGAGCGACCGTTCCCGCAAGGTGAGCCCTTCACGCGTCCAAATCTCTCCGAACAGGTGCGAAATCAGCAGATCGGCAGACGCATCCAACTGCTCGCGAGGTATGTCCCATTTTCCCAGATACTCCTGTAGAAGCGCTCGTCCGCGCGCAAAGTTTTCGTCTTCTCTCATGGTTATAGCTACCTATTAAGTTCATCATTAAAGGTTTCAAAACCATATTGCAGTCGAACAAGGGCGTCCAATACTTTTTTGTTGAGATGCCATGCTAGATTACGAATGGCCTCCGCCACTGGCCACTTGCTCGCACGTCTCTAAGCAGGTCGGCTCGGGTTTGTACGTGTGCTGTGCGGACCTGCCAAGCTGTGCTTTCCCCTGTATCCTTGAGAAATGAACCAAAGACGTTTACGCCACTTCACCGTGGTTGCCGAGACACTCAATTTCAGCCGAGCGGCAGAACGGCTGCACATTGCGCAGCCGGCACTTTCGACTTCAATTCAGAAGCTTGAAGCGGAGTTGGGTGTCAGGCTGTTCGACCGTGGCACTTCCGGCGTGCAACTGACGACCGCAGGCCGGGCCGCACTGCTGGAGGCTCGCAGAATACTCTTTCACGGCGAAAGCCTTCAGCGTGCAGTAAGAGCAGTCACGGATGGGACTGCAGGTCAGCTCAGGGTCGGCTTTGTAGGTTCGGCCATTTACCACTTGGTCCCAACTCTCATTCCGACGTACCGACTGGAGTTCCCGAACGTGGAGCTGATTCTGCGAGACATCACGTCCTCGGCGACTATCATGACAATGCTTAACGAAGATGCGCTCGATCTGGGCATCATTCGTACACCATTGCGTGAGCCGCACGCAGCGACCCTTCTAACGCTGCAGAAAGATAACCTGATACTGGCGCTGCCCCCATCCCATCGTCTTGCTGCGACTGCGGAGCACGAGCAGATACGGCTCTCTGATCTGGCACATGAACCGTTCATCATGTACTCTTCAGGAGAGGCCTCTGGCCTGCACCGTATTTCGATGTCAGTATGTGAGGCCGCTGGATTTGCGCCATTGATCGCACAAGAGGCTACCCAATTGGCAACAGTGCTTGCCCTCGTTGCCAGCGGTCTCGGAATTGCCCTTGTTCCCGAGGTCGTCAGAGGACAGACCACGCTTCGAACAGCATACCGTCAGCTTCAGCACGCGGAAGTCAGCGAGACGACGCTGGCACTAGCGTACCTCGCTGGCGACGAAAGTCCCGCAGCTGCCCGATTTCTTGACCTAGCCTCAAGACATCAGATCCTTTAGGCTTCAGGGGTGCCTATGAGATTCGCATTTGCCTTTGGTTATGGCTCTGGTTTGAAAATGTATTGGACGCGTTCGGCGGCGCGGGATAATGTCTAGTCTCATCCAAATAGATCACTTCAATTTGTACCGTGACCGCGCCTCGAGGACATGAATGACCGGCCCCCTATCAACGATCCGCATCATGGCGCCCCCGGCCTACACCGTGAGAACAGCCAACACAGTGCGCACTTCTCCTGCCACCCACGGACGCATCGCTTTGAGCCGCCATACAGCACATACGGGACGCCCTAATGAACTTTGAATTCCCTGAAGAATTGCAGCTGCTACGAGATACAGCACGGAGGTTTCTTTATGAGCGTAGTCCGGCTTCGGTTGCTCGCAGAGTGATGGAAAGTGGTGAGAATTACGACGTCTCGCTCTGGCGTGAAATGGGGGCGATGGGATGGATAGGTGCCTCTATACCTGAAGAGTACGGAGGTGGAGGACTGGGTCGGCTTCCAATATGTGTGCTGGCTGAGGAGCTGGGCAGGGCATTAGCGCCGGTGCCGTTCTCCTCGTCAGTATATTTGGCGGCTGAAGCATTGATGTTGTTTGGGAGCAGCTCACAGAAGCAGGAATACCTCCCGCGCCTTGCCTGCGGCGATGCAATTGCGACATTCGCTTATGTGGAGAAGCCTGGTCCATTCGGGGCGAGCAGACAAGATACCCGCGTCGTCGACGGGTACCTGTCGGGACAAAAGCTAAACGTTCCCGATGGCCTTTCGGCAGACCTAGCAATTGTCGCGGTGCGAGCCGACCAAGACGAACCCTCCCTTCAAATCGTCTTGTTGGCAGAACCAGGCGTCTCTCGATCTTCGGTCGAGACGATCGATCCATCACGCGGTCATGCCCGAATCGATTTTCAGAACGTCCGTGCGGAGCCGCTACCCGGGGCATTCGGAGATAAAGCCATTCAAATGGTGCTCAACAGAGCAGCAATATTAATGGCCTTCGAGCAGATTGGGGTTGCGCAGGCAGCGATGGAGATGGCGCGTGATTATGCGAATGACAGGTTCGCCTTTGGACGATCGATTGGATCGTTTCAGGCTATAAAGCATAAAATCGTTGATATCTACGTTGCTGTCGAGCTTGCGCGTTCTAACGCATACTTCGGTGCTTGGGCACTGGAGAGCGAAGCCGTTGAGCTACCTATCGCTGCGGCCACGTCGCGAGTGGCGGCCTGTGACGCAGGCTGGATCGCTACGAAGGAAAACATACAAGTCCATGGTGGCATGGGTTTCACATGGGAACTCGATTGTCACCTTTATTATAGGCGGGCAAAGTTGCTGGGACTTGCCCTTGGGAGTGGGCGCGATTGGAAGCGGAAATTGATCAATCACCTCATCTCGCCCGAAATGCTTGGAGCCTCTAACCTGGCGCATAAGGATAGTAGCTGTGGATTTTAAGGATTCCCCCGACGAAGTCGAGTATCGCGCAAAATGCCGTGCTTTTCTCAGCTCAACAGCCGAGTTGAGAAAACCTGGTGAGGTGAGAGGGTACCGTCGGGGCGAAGACGGCCCGAACGTTGTGCCATCGGCCAGGGCATTTCAGCTAGCTAAGTGGAAAGCGGGCTTTGCAGGGATCACTTGGCCGAGAGATTGGCACGGGCAGGGCGGCACACCAATTCAGCAAATGATCTATGACCAGGAGGAAGCTGAATTCAGTACTACGGTGAACGCCATAGGGCTGCAGCTTCAGGTTTGTGTGCCAACTATTTGTCGGTGGGGAACGCAAGAGCAGCGTGACCGGTTTGCTCCGCCTGCTTTGAGAGGCGAGGAGATCTGGTGCCAGTTCTTTTCCGAGCCGGCCGGTGGCTCCGACCTCGGTGCATTACGCACTCAGGCCACGCGAGTGGGGGACGAATGGGTAATCAACGGACAGAAGATATGGACTTCGTTGGCACACGAGGCCGACTGGGGAGTGCTGATCGCGCGAAGCGATTTCGATCAGCCGAAACACGAAGGGCTGACATTTTTCTATCTGAGCACTAAAACGCCGGGCCTTGAAATTCGACAGATTAAGCAAATGTCAGGCTCATCGCACTTCAACGAAGTGTTCTTCAAAGACGTACGCATTCCAGACAGCCAACGGTTAGGTCCTGTAAATGGCGGTTGGAAGGTCGCGATGTCCCTGCTTATGGGGGAGCGATATACGCTCCACGACGAATTCGGACCATCGTACAAGGAATTGCTTGCCTTAGCCCGAGAGTTGGAGCTTGAAACCGGACCGGCTTTGCAAGATCCAGGAGTGCAGGAGAGGCTTGCGGAGTTTTATGTAAAGGCGCAAGGCCTTCGCTTCACTCGCTACCGCGCCATGACGGCGTTGTCGCAAGGCAAAGCCGCGGGACCTGAGGCCTCGATCGGTAAGTTGGTGACGGCCAGTTTGGTGCAAGAGGCGGTATCCTATGGCCTAGAGCTCATGGGATCAGTTGGCATCGAGGCTAGCAAAAATCTTCCGCTTGATGGCATCTTTCAGGAAGCGTTCCTGGATTCGCCAGCACTTCGAATAGCGGGCGGAACCGATGAAATTATGCGTAATACCATCGGAGAGCGCGTGCTCGGGCTAGCGCCAGATATCCGGGTTGATAAGGGCATCCCTTTTAGAAGCATCCCTTCGGGCTCTCGCTAACCAGGAGTTTTTATGGACACGCTTACACCGAAAGAACTGTTAGGAATTAGAACCCGGGGAGCACCCGGATCCTTCCATTCTGGAAGGCATCTGCAAAGGAGGCGAGATTGTCTTACGAGTTTGTGAACGTAGAGCGAAAGGGCCGGCTGACTGTAGTAACGCTAAATCGTCCTGAGGTGATGAACGCCCTGCACACCCTGGCTCATTTTGAACTGCATCGTGTGTTTGATGCATTTGCGAGCGATCCCGAACAATGGATCGCCATCATCACCGGGGCTGGCGGGAAAGCATTTTGCGCGGGCAACGACCTGAAATGGCAAGCGAGTGGCGGAAAGCGTGGCTGGGATGCAAGTGGGTTCGCCGGACTGACCTTGCGCACTGACTGCGACAAGCCGATTTTAGCAGCTGTCGAGGGAGTCGCCATGGGCGGCGGCTTTGAAGTTGCACTGGCCTGCGATCTCATCATCGCATCGGAAAATGCGACTTTCGCCTTGCCTGAACCCCGCGTCGGGTTAGCTGCGCTCGCCGGCGGCTTGCATAGATTGCCGCGCCAAATCGGTTTGAAACGCGCGATGGGTATGATTCTGACTGCACGTCGTGTCTCAGCGAGGGAAGGATTGGAGCTTGGGTTCGTCAACGAGGTTGTTGGGACTGGTCAAGCGTTACTTGCGGCTGAGCGAACAGCGGAAGCAATTTTGCAGAACAGTCCGATGTCGATACGTGCGTCGAAGCAGGCGGTCTATAAGGGGCTTGAACTTTCGCTCCAGCAGGCTTTGGCAGAACAGTCGGGATGGCCGGCAGTTCAGGCGCTAGCCAGTTCTGAAGATGCGCTCGAAGGCCCGAAGGCATTTGCAGCAAAGCGGGCGCCGCATTGGAAAGGTAAGTAGGCGTGTGTTGTTGCCATTTTGCGTGTCAGCCAGATGCATGTTATGTACCCGGACCTGCCGGGGGGTGTGATCCGTTCAGGTTGCATCACAGCGCCCTTACCTACTAAACCTAAATTTGACGGTGTGTCTGACGTCAGCTTG
>JBILYJ010000185.1:0-8938 GCA_044377795.1 Reyranella sp.
ACGCGCAGCGTGTCGCCTGGACGGACGGGACGGGGAAACTGGACCTCGCCGATGCCGGGAGAGCCCAGGCTGCAGGCGCGGAAGATGCCGAGATCGAGCCACAGGCGCAGCGTCGCCGCCATCGTGTGGAGACCGGAGGCGATCAGCCCGCCGAACGTCCATTTCGAGGCGAAGTCGGGGTCGGTGTGAAAGGGCTGTGGGTCCCACTGGCGCGCGAAGTCGATGATGGCGGCTTCGGTGATCGTCATGCCGCCACTCATGAAGCGGTCGCCGACCTTGAAATCCTCGAAGAAGCGATCGGTCAAAGGACCAGCTCCATGTAGACGGTGCCGGGCACCGGACTGGGGTAATAGGGCGCGATCTCGGTGAAGCCCATCGTCCGATAGAGCTTGATCGCCGCTTCCATCTGGGGCCCGATTGTGTCCAGCCTGAGACGTCGATGACCGCAGGCGCGCGCCGCCTCGACGATGCGAAAGGCGAGTTCCCGACCGATCGAATTTCCGGCCTCGGTGCGCTCCCGGCGGAAGCCCGGCCTGACATAGAGCCGCTTCATCTCGCCGATCCCCGTCTCCAGTTGCCGCAGCGCCACGGTGCCGGCGGGTTCGACGTCGACCCGCGCCAGCAACAGGGCTCCGCCGGGTGGGCCATACTTTGCGCGGAGGTCGCCGAGTTCCGCCTCGAAGTCCTGATAGTCGAGGGAGAAGCCAAGTGATCCTGCATATTCCCGGACCAGTTCGGCGATGGCGTTGAAATCCGCCGTATCGCGCGGCGAAGCGATATGGATCCTGCGTGTCATGCGGTCATTTTCCGGGGCATGTGGTACCCTGTCACTCGAAACGAACCGGGAGGCTCCAGAAATGAATCCGACGCGTCGCCACGTCATGGCGCTCGCTGGCGCGGCGGGCGCAACGCTTGCCGCACCGGCCATCGCGCAATCCGCGTGGCCCAACAAGCCCGTGCGCTTCGTCGTGCCGTTCCCGCCCGGACAGGCCGCCGATATTTTCGCGCGACTGATGGCCGAGAAGCTGTCGGAGAAGTGGAAACAGCAGGTCATCGTCGAGAACAAGGCCGGCGGCAGCGGTATCCCCGCCACCGAGTACGGCAAGATGGCAGCGCCGGACGGCTATACGCTGATGGTCGTGTCGAGCGGCACGTTCGGCGTCAATCCCAGCCTGTACCCCGATCTGCCCTACAAGCCGCTGACCGACTTCCTGCCGATCTCCAACATCTTCCTGGTGCCGCTGGTCATCGTGGCGCATCCGAGCCTGCCGGTGAACACGCTCGCAGAGCTGATTGCACTCGCCAAGAAGGAGCCGGGCCAGCTTTCCTACGCCTCGGCGGGCCCCGGCACCTCGCAGCATCTCAGCATGGAGCTGTTCAAGCTCAAGGCAGGGGTCGACATCGTGCACATTCCCTACAAGGGGAGCGGGCCGGCGATGGCCGACCTGCTCGGGGGGCACGTCAAGCTGATGATGGACAGCACCGCGTCCGCGCTGAATCACATCAAGGATGGGCGCATCAAGGCGATTGCCGTCACGACGTCGCGTCCCGCGCCGCCGCCGCTCGACAAGATCCCGCTGATCGCCGCGACCATTCCGGGCTTCAACGCCGCCGGCTGGTCGGGCCTCGCGGCGCCGGCGCGCACGCCGCTGGAGATCGTGGCGAAGGTCAGCCGGGACATGCAGACGCTGCTGAACGACGATGCCGTGATCAAGCAGATCGAACAGCGCGCCGCCCTGCCGGCACCGGGGACGCCCATCCAGTTCGCCGAGTTCATCAAGAACGAGATCGACACCTGGGGCGCGGTGGTCAAGGCCACCGGCACAAAGCCGGGGACCTAAAGTCCCGCGGCTCGAAGGCCGTAGATCAGGCCGACGACCAGAAGGCCCACGAAGATCGTCTCGGTGATCAGCAACATCACCGGACCCATGCCGATGCGCACCAGCGCCAGAAGCGACGTCTTCATGCCCAGCGCCGCAATGGCGGTGATGATGAGGAAGGCGGAGACCTGGCCGACCGCATCCCGCATGCCGGCCGGAATGATGCCCAGCGAGTTCAGCGCGGCGAGCGCCAGGAAGCCGAACAGGAAGACCGGCGGCGACGGCCGTGCCGAGCTCTGCGGGCCGCCGCTCTTCGCCACCCACCAGGCGATGCCGGCGATCGCGGGCAGCAGGGCCGCCACCCTCAGCAGCTTGGTGATGACCGCGTCGCTCAGCACCTGCGGGCCCATCGTCTGGCCGGCGCCCGCCACCTGCGCCACGTCGTGGATCGCGCCGCCCAGGAACACGCCCATCTCGAACAGCGAGAAGGCCAACACCTCGCGCAAGGTGGGGTAGATCACCATCACCACCGTGCTGAGGAAGTTGACGCCCATCACGGTGAAAGCGAGGTCGCGGTCCGAATTCTCGTGCTTGGGCAGCACGGCCGACGCGGCCATCGCTGCAGCCGCGCCGCAGACGCCGGTGGCGCAGCCGGTCAGCAGGCCGAAATTCTTGCTGAGGCCGAACAGGCGCGCCGCCCAGGCACCGAACACGATGGTGCAGCCGACGGCGGCAACGGCCACGACGATCGGCAGCGCGCCGCCCTCGACGAGATTGCCGAGGGTCAGGCGCGCGCCCAGCAGGGCGACGCCGATCCGCAGGAGCGTGCGGCCGGCGAACTCGAGGCCGGGCTTCAGCGCGGGCCTGGCCGACAGCGGCTGCAGGGCCATGCCGATGACCAGACTCAGGATCAGCGGCGGCACCCAGACCGCCCCGAAACGCACCAGACTCCTCGTGTCGGCGTAGTAGGCGACAGCCGCGATGACGGCGCACAGGGCGATGCCCGGTGCCGAGCGGCGGAGATTGTCGGGAGCCCAGAGCTTGGCGAGGTCGGTAGCGACGACGCTGTTACGCATCGAGCACGGCGACGACCTGGCCTTCGCCGATGGCCTCGCCTTCGTTGACCTTGAGTTCCTTGATGACGCCGGCCTTGGGCGACAGGACGGGAATTTCCATCTTCATCGATTCGAGGATCATGATCTCGCCCTCGGCCTCGATCCGATCCCCCGCCTTGACCTGGATTTTCCACACATTGCCGGCGATTTCCGACTTCACATTGACGACGGCCATGCCCCAGGTATCTCCCGTTCAGCTTTGTCCCGACTTTTCGGCCAGCGTGCGCGCGAGTGCAAGCGCGGAGCCTCCCACCCTTGCGCCAAGCCGGTATGCGGTCGTGTTGGCATCGGAAATCGTTCCGTCCTGCAAAGTCGATCGGCCATCTCCGATGCGTGCCGACTGCGCAGCGACTGCGATGGCGGCGATGCCCTCCTTGTCGAGTTCGGGCAGGGCCAGCACGCCGCCGCGATCGGCGCCGAAGCCCGCGTCGTTGAACATCAGCAGCAGCGGCCGGAACGGCGCCGTCGCCTTCCAGGAGTTGAGTGCGCCGTGGCTGCCGGTCGCGACGACGTGACCGCGATCCCCGGGCACCAGAAGCGTCGCCGAATCGGCGCAGACGGCGCCGTCGATCTCGTGGCGGCTTTCGCCCTTGGCCGGCGGCATCGCGTGCGGCCACGGTGCCGTCTTCAGCAGCTCCGCCGCCTCGCGGGCCGACATGCCCGGCACCACACCGCAGGCTGCGGCGAGCCGATTGGCCCGGCTGATGACGCCGCGCGCCTGCAGGTCGGCACCATCGCCGATGCGGGCGCTTGCCGTCGCCACGGCCGCCATCGCCATGCCGAGCCCGTCGGCATAGGCCAGGCCGCCGACCCCGGCCTCGTCCTTGCCGATGCCGGCATCGTGGTGGATCGCGGCGCGGCAGCCGAACCTGGCCGACATGTAGGCGGCATAGACGGCGGCGTGGCTGCCGCCGATGACGACCGCACCGTCCGCTTCCGGCGGCAGCTTGGTCACGCTATCGAACACGAGGATGGCAACGGACATCGCGTAACCCTAGCGGGGAGGCTATACGTCGGCCATGACTCAGCCGGTGGACAACAAGGTCACGATCCTCGTCCTGCAGCATCCGCAGGAGCAGGACCGCGTGCTGGGCACGGCCGGCCTGCTGGCCGGTTCGCTGGCCAACGCCAAGGTGGTTGTGGGCCTGTCGTGGCGCAATCTCACCCACGCTTTGGGCGCGCCGGCCGAGCCGCGCGACTGGGGTGTGCTCTATCTCGGCTCGACCCAGACCAAGGGCCAGGCGGCGCCGCTGGTAGCCATCGATGGCAAGGGCCAGCCGCTGGCCGATCAGCAGACAGCGCGCGCAGGCCTCAAGGGGCTGATCGCGCTCGACGGCAACTGGGCGCAGGCCAAGGCCCTTTGGTGGCGGAACGCATGGCTGACCAAGTTGCGCCGCTTCGTCATTGTACCGGATGGGCCGTCGCTCTACGGCGACTTGCGGCGCGAGGCGCGGCCCGATGCCGTCTCGACCCTGGAAGCCGTGGCGCTCGCGCTGCAGGTGCTCGAAGGCGATGCTGCAGTGCGGGAGCAACTCCTCGTGCCGTTTCGCGCCCTGCTGGCGAAGGCGCGGCGCGAGGGTGTTCGCGATTCCAAACGGGATCGTCGCGTCCGGCGTTAGCCGCCCCTATACTTTGCGCCATGCTCGACCAGCCGGCGGCCCAACTTCCCGTTTCCCAGCGGACCAATCCGGAGCGCTCCTTCACCGAGGAAGTCCGCGCCCTGCGGCTGGGCGACGGAGAGATCTTCCGGGGCGAGGGCATTCTGGCCGTCACCAAGGCGATCCTGCAATCCGGCGTCGCCTATGTCGGCGGCTACCAGGGCGCGCCGGTCTCGCATCTGGTCGACGTGCTCGTCGAATCGCAGGACCTGCTGGACGAGTTGGGGGTCCATCTCGAGACCTGCACCAACGAATCTTCCGCCGCGGCGCTGCTCGGCGCGTCGATCAACTATCCGATGCGCGGTTGCGTGACCTGGAAGTCGATCGTCGGCACCAACGTCGCGGCCGACGCGCTCTCCAACCTCGCCTCGCCGGGCGTGATCGGCGGCGCGCTGATCGTGGTCGGCGAGGATTACGGCGAGGGCGCCTCGGTCATCCAGGAACGCACCCAGGCCTATGCGCTGAAATCCTCGGTCTGGCTGATGGATCCACGGCCGTCGCTGCCGACCATCGTGCGCTGCACGGAAAAAGCGTTCGAGCTCTCGGAGGCGACCAATACGCCGGTGATGATGGAGTTGCGCATCCGCGCCTGCCACGTCACGGGCGAGTTCGTGGCGAAGGACAATGTCCCGCCCGCCATCTCGCGCAATCATCGGCTCGCCGAGCCGGCCGCTCACAATTACGACCGCATCTCGCATCCGCCCTCGACCTATGCGCACGAGAAGATCAAGGTCGAGGTCCGCCAGCCCGCGGCCGAACGCTTCATCGTCGAGCACGGGCTGAACGAGCACCTGCCGGGCGAGCGCTCCGATCTAGGGATCATCGTGCAGGGCGGCATCACCAACGTGCTGGTGCGCGGCCTCGACCGGCTGGAGATCGAGGGCAAGATCCCGACGCTGGTGCTGAACGTCACACATCCGCTGGCGCCCGACCAGATCGCCGACTTCTGCAGGGGCAAGCGGGCGGTGCTGGTCGTCGAGGAGGGGGCGCCCGACTATATCGAGCAGGCGATCCACGTCCTGCTGCGCAAGCGCGACATCGACACGAAGATCTACGGCAAGGACGTGCTGCCCATGGCCGGCGAGTACACCGCCGAGGTGGTGACCGAAGGCCTGCTGAAGTTTTTCGCCCAGTCGGCCAACGACATCGACCTGAGCGCGCCGCGCGAGCGCTTCGAGGCCGCCCGCGCCGGACGTGCCGAGGCGCAGCGCCTGCTGGGCGGGCCGCTGCCGCTGCGGCCGCCGGGCTTCTGTACCGGCTGCCCCGAGCGGCCGGTCTTCTCGGCCATCAAGCTGCTCGAACGCGAGGTCGGCAAGGTCCATATCTCGAGCGATATCGGGTGCCACTCCTTCGCGACGCTGGCGCCCTTCAATCTCGGCAATTCGATCCTGGGCTTCGGCATGTCGCTGGCCGCCGCCGGCGCCGTTGCTCCAGTGATGCAGAAGCGCACGATCTCGGTGATGGGCGATGGCGGCTTCTGGCACAACGGGCTGCTGAGCGGCGTCGCTTCGACGATGTTCAACCGCGGCGACCGCGTGCTGGTCATCATGCAGAACGGCTACACCTCGGCGACCGGGGCGCAGTTCATTCCCAACACGTCCGGCAATCGCCGCGACGGCGAGACGACGTCCGACATCGCCGCCACGCTGAAGGCGATGGGTGTCGGCTGGCTGCGCACCATCCGCACCTACAATGTCGGCACCATGCTCAAGACCCTGCGTGAGGCGATGAGCACCGAGCACAGGGGCCTCAAGGTCATCGTGGCCGATGGCGAGTGCCAACTCGCGCGCCAGCGCCGCATCCGTCCGCAGATCGCCGCCCAGCTGAAGCGCGGCGAGCGGGTCGTGCGCACGCGCTATGGCGTCGACGACGAGGTCTGTACCGGCGACCATTCCTGCATCCGTCTCTCGGGCTGCCCGTCGCTGGTGGTGAAGCCCAGCCCCGATCCGCTGCGCAGCGATCCGGTGGCGAGCGTCAACAATGGTTGCGTCGGCTGCGGCCTGTGCGGCGAAGTGGCCGACGCCGCCGTCCTGTGCCCGTCCTTCTACAGGGCCGACATCGTCCAGAACGCAAGCTGGTGGGATCGCCTGAAATGGAAGGTCCGGTCGAAGGTGATCGGAGCGATGGCGGGTGCCTAAGCCCATCACCCTCCTGGTCGGCGCGCTGGGCGGCGATGGCGGCGGCGTGCTCTGCGACTGGATCGTGGCAGCGGCGCAGAGCCGGGGGCTCGCGGTTCAGGCCACGCAAATTCCGGGTGTCGCGCAGCGCACCGGCGCCACGACCTACTATGTCGAGGTGATGCCGGCAGGTGCGGCACTGTCCTCCGTGCTGGCGCTCAATCCGGCGATCGGGGAGGTGGATGTCGCGCTCGCGACCGAGCTGCTGGAAGCCGGCCGCATGATCTTCAACGGCTTCGTGACGCCCGACCGCACGACGCTGATCGCCTCGACCCACCGCGTGCTGGCGATCGGCGAGCGCATGGCGATGGGGGACGGCAGCTTCGACGTCGGCAAGTTGCTGCGGGCCGTGAAGGAGCGCAGCCGCGAGCAGATCCTGTTCGACATGGATCAGGCGGCCGAGGAGTCCGGCGGCGTCCTCAACGCGGTGCTGCTGGGCGCGTTGGCTGGGTCCGGCAGGCTGCCCATTCCCGACGGTGCCTTCGAGGCCGCGATCCGGCACGCGGGCAAGTCGGTCGACACCAACCTCGCGGCCTTCGCCTTCGGACGCGGCCATGCGCGTGGCGAACTGGAGCAGGCGGTGCGCGAGCATCGCAAGCGGCAGACGGCGGTGCAGGGCGCTGAAGACCTGATTGACCGTGCACGCCGGGCTTACCCGGCCGCCAGCCTCGATGTCGTCGAGGAGGGCATCCGCCGCCTGATCGCCTATCAGGACCGGCGCTACGCCGCGCTCTACCTCGACCGGCTCGACACGATCCAGGCGCTGGGCTCGGCCGAGCTGCTGCGCGAGGTGGCGCGCCACCTGGCCGTGCGCATGTCCTTCGAGGACGTGATCCGCGTGGCCCAGGCCAAGACTTCTGCCGATCGCATGGCACGCGTGCGGGCCGAGGTTCGTGCGAAGGATCACGAGCCGCTGGAGATCACCGAGCATTTCAAGCCGGGCATCGAGGAGATCGCCGCGATCCTGCCGCCGTCGCTGGCCAGGCGCCTGCTCGCCTGGGGCGAACGCAGCGGCCGTCTCGGCAAGACCTACTTCTCGATGCACGTGCGCACGACCACCGTCCTGGGTTTCGCGCGGCTGCGGCTCGTCGCCGGCTTGCGCTGGTGGCGGCCGCGTACCTTCCGCTATGTCGAGGAGCAGGCCGAGATCGAGCGTTGGTTGGGCGAGATCCGGGCCGCTGCGCCGCTGGGGCTCGACCTCGCGCGCGAGATCGCTGAATCGGCGCGTCTCATCAAGGGCTATGGCGACACCCACAAGCGCGGCCTCGGCAACTATCGTCGCATCGCCGACGAGGTGATTGCGCCGGCCCTGGCCGGACGGCTTACCCCGCGTGCCGCGGCCGACGCGGTCGCCAACGCCCGCGTAGCGGCGCTGGCCGATCCCGAGGGCGAGTCGCTCTCGAAGACGCTGGCCGCCATCGCGGCCGCGACGCCGCCGCTGCGGCAGGCGGCAGAGTGATCGACGTCTCGGCATTGGCCCGGCGGGATGCCTTCACCCGCGGCCTCGGCATCGCGTTCGTCGAGGCCTCGCTCGGCCGTGCCGTGACGCAGGTCACAATCGAGGAGCGTCATCTCAACTTCAACGGCGTCGGCCATGGCGGCCTGACCTTCACGCTGGCAGATGCGGCCTTCGGCTATGCCTGCAATTCACAGGGCGTGGTCTCGGGCAGCATCGATGCGCATATCGTCTACAGCGTCGCCGTGCGGCTGGGCGACGTGCTGACCGCCACTGCGGTCGAGATCTCGCGCTCCAGCAAGGCCTCGACCTACCGTATCGACGTGGCGCGCGGCGACGGCAAACTGGTCGCCGCAATGACCGGCACCGCTCTCATCAGCGGCAAGCCGGTGGTGGTCTGATCATTCGCCGATCGTGTCAGAAAACAACCTCATCCTGAGAGTCTGGCCGGAAATGAATGCAGCTAAAACAACGGGCTATGAACAGCCCCGATAACCTCACCCTGAGGAGCATCGCGTAGCGATGCGTCTCGAAGGGTGGGCACGAGCACTTCGTCTGTTGCCCATCCTTCGAGACGGCCACTTCGTGGCCTCCTCAGGATGAGGTAAAGGCTTGAATTGATTCAATTCATTTCCGGCCAGCCTCTGAGGAGCGCCGCGCAGCGACGCGTCTCGAAGGATGGGCAACAGGCAAGGTGCGCGTTCCCACCCTT
>JBILYJ010000186.1:0-8878 GCA_044377795.1 Reyranella sp.
GACCACGTCCTCGATCTCGCGGCAGACCCGCTCGGGATCGGCGGAGGGAAGATCGATCTTGTTGAGGACCGGGATGATCTCGTGATTGACCTCGATCGCATGATACGCGTTCGCCAAGGTCTGCGCCTCGACGCCCTGGCTGGCGTCGACGACCAGCAGCGAGCCCTCGCAGGCGGCCAGCGACCGGCTGACCTCGTAGGCGAAGTCGACATGGCCGGGCGTGTCCATCAGGTTCAGGACGTAGGTCTTGCCGTCCCGGGCCTTGTAGTTGAGGCGCACGGTCTGCGCCTTGATGGTGATGCCGCGCTCACGCTCGATGTCCATCGAATCGAGCATCTGGTCGTGGAACTCGCGCTCGCTCACCGCGCCGCAGGCCATCATCAGCCGATCGGCCAGCGTGCTCTTGCCGTGGTCGATATGGGCGATGATCGAGAAGTTACGGATCAACGACAGGTCGGTCATTTCTTGTGACGCCTACGCATGTTCGAGAATGGCACCGTTTGTCTTATCCACGCAGCACGGCACCCGTCGCCTTCGCGACGGCCGCCACGATCTTGTCGGAAACCGCCTCGATCTCCGCATCGGTCAGGGTACGCTCGACCGGTTGCAGGGTGACGGCGATGGCCAGCGACTTCTTGCCCTCCGGCACGCCCTTGCCGGCATAGAGGTCGAAGACGCGGGCGGCCGTGATCATCACCTTGTCGGCGTTGCGCGCGGCGCGCACCAGCTTTTCCGCCTCGACGCCGGTGTCGACCAGGAAGGCGAAATCGCGCTCCAGCGGCTGGAAGGCCGACAGGACGAGCTTCGGCCGCGCCTTGGTGGCCTTCGCCTTCGGCAGCGGCGGCGCGTCGAGGAACACCTCGAAGGCGGCGACCGGGCCCTTGAGGTCGGCGGCCGCGACGATCTCGGGATGCAGCTCGCCGAAATAGGCCATCACGCGATCGCCGAGCTTGAGCGCGCCCGAGCGGCCGGGGTGATACCAGTTCGGCGCGCCCGGCTGCGACGACAGCGTGTCCGGCGCGCCGATGGCGGCCAGTACCGCCAGCGCATCGGCCTTGGCGTCGAAGGCGTCGACGGTGCGCGCAGGCCCCGTCCAGTTGCGCGGCACCGCCATGTTGTGGCGGATGCCGGCCGCGACGGTGCGCTGGCCCTGCGGTGTCGCGTCCTTGTATTGCGGGCCGACCTCGAACAGCGCCGGATCGGACAGGCCGCGCGCCTCGTTGCGCGAGGCCGCGTCGATCAGGTTGGGCAGGATCGAGGGCCGCATCGTGTCGAGCGTCGCATCGATCGAGTTGAGCAGCCGCACGTCCGCAGCCCCGCCGCCGAAACGCTCGGCCTTCTTCAGCGGCAGGAAGGACCAGGTCACGGCCTCGTTCATGCCGCGCGCGGCCAGTGCCCGGCGCGCCTGCGGCGTGCGGCGCTGCAGCGGATCGCGCACCGGCCGCGACATGGTCGATGCCGGCGGCAGGGAAGTGGTCGGGATCCTGTCGAAGCCGAACACGCGCGTCACTTCCTCGACGAGGTCGGCCTCGCCCACGATGTCGGGACGCCACGACGGCACGGAAGCGGTCCACGGGCCGCTGCCCTCGACGCCGAAGCCCAGCTTCGTAAGGATGGAGGCGGTATCGGCCGAAGAGACCTCGATGCCGGTCAGCGTCTGCACGCGATCGGTGCGAAGCGTGTAGCTGCGCTGCCACGCCGGCATGACGCCGCTCGACACCAGCTCGCTGCACTCGCCGCCGCACAGGTCGAGGATCAGCCGGGTCGCGACCTCGGCGCCCCACCAGCAGGATTGCGGATCGATGCCGCGCTCGTTGCGATAGCGCGCGTCGGACAGGATGCCGAGCTTGCGGCCCGAGGCGGCGATGCCGATCGGCTGGAAGTAGGCGGCTTCGAGGAACACCTCGGTCGTGCCTTCCTGCACGCCCGTCTCCTCGCCGCCCATGATGCCGCCGATACCGTGCACGCCCTTCGCGTCGGCGATCACCGAGACCGCAGGGTCGAGCGTGTAGGTCTTGCCGTCGAGCGCCAGGATCTGCTCGCCGTCGCGCGCCTGGCGCATGACGAGGTCGCCGGAGAGCTTCGCCGCATCGAACACGTGCAGCGGCCGGTTGAGGTCGAAGGTCACGAGATTGGTGATGTCGACCAGCGTCGAGATCGGGCGCAGGCCGATCGCCTTCAGCCGGCGCTGCAGCCAGTCGGGCGAGGGGCCGTTCTTCACGCCGCGGAAATGCCGGCCGACCACGATCGGGCAGGGACTGTCGGGCGCGGGCACGTAGTCATGCGTCCACTTGATCGGGCTCTGGTAGCTGCCGGCGATCCTGTCGGACTTCACCGGCTTCAGCGTGCCGAGGCCGGCTGCCGCGAGGTCGCGGGCGATGCCGTGCACGCCCAGGCAATCGCCGCGGTTCGGTGTCACCTTGATCTCGATCACCGCATCGCCGAGGCCGAGCGCCTCGGCGGCGGACTGGCCGGCCACGGTCTCGGCCGGCAGGTCGATGATGCCGCTATGGTCGTCGCCAAGCTGCAGCTCGCGCGAGGAGCAGAGCATGCCGTTGCTCTCCTCGCCGCGGATCTTGCTGGCCTTCAGCGTGATGCCGGTGCCGGGGATGTAGCTGCCGGTCGGCGCGAAGATGCCCTTCATGCCGGTGCGCGCGTTGGGCGCGCCGCACACGACCTGGACGGTCGTGCCGCTGCCGGTGTCGACCTTGCAGACCCGCAGCCGGTCGGCGTTGGGATGCTGCACCGCTTCGACCACGTAACCCACGACGAAGCCCTTCAGGGCCTCGGCCGGATCGGTCAGGCTCTCGACCTCGAGGCCGAGCATGGTGAGCGTGTCGCGCACCTGAACCAGCGTGGCGTCGGTCTCGAGATGCTCCTTGAGCCAGGACAGGGTGAACTTCATCGTCCGAGCCCTCCGGTGAGCGAGGGACTCTCCAGGGCCGAGAAGCCGTAGTGGCGCAGCCAGCGCAGGTCGGCGTCGAAGAAGGCCCGCAGGTCGGGAATGCCGTATTTCAGCATGGCGATGCGATCGATGCCCATGCCGAAGGCGAAGCCCTGGTAGACCGCGGGATCGAGGCCGCAATTGGCGATGACGTTGGGATGCACCATGCCCGAGCCCAGGATTTCCAGCCACGAATCGCCGGCGCCGATCTTGAGTTCGCCGTCCTTCCACGAGCAGCCGATATCGACCTCGGCCGACGGCTCGGTGAAGGGGAAGTAGGAGGGGCGGAAGCGCAGCGGCAGATCGTCGACCTCGAAGAAGGCGCGGCAGAAATCGACCAGGCAGCCCTTGAGATGGCCCATATGCGTCGTGCGGTCGATCACCAGGCCTTCGACCTGGTGGAACATCGGCGTGTGCGTGGCGTCGCTGTCGATGCGGTAGGTGCGGCCCGGCACGATGATGCGCAGCGAGCCGCCGTCTGCCAGGCGCTTCTGTACGTCCTTGCTCAGCATGGTGCGCGCCTGCACCGGCGAGGTGTGCGTGCGCAGCACCATCGGCGTGCCGTCGGCGCGCGGCGGCAGGTAGAACGTGTCCTGCATCTGGCGCGCCGGATGGTCGGGCGGGATGTTGAGGGCGGTGAAGTTGTGCCAGTCGTCCTCGATGTCGGGACCGTCGGCCCAGGTGAATCCCATCTCGCCGAAGATCGCACCGACCTCGTCCATCACCTGGCCGATCGGGTGCAGCGTGCCCTGTCCCTCGGGCCGTGCCGGCAGGGTGACGTCGATCTTCTCGGCGACGAGTTTCGCTTCCAGGGCCGAGGCGCTGAGCGAGCCCTTGCGGGCCTCGAGCGCGGTCTCGATCTCGCCCTTGAGCTGGTTCACCCTCGCGCCGAATTCCTTGCGCTGCTCGGGCGCCAGCCCGCCCAGCGTCTTCATCAGGCCGGTGACGCTGCCCTTTTTGCCCAGCGCCGCCACGCGGGCGGCTTCCAGCGCGCCGAGATCGGCGGCGGCCTGCACGGCGTCGAGCGCCTCGCTGCGAATCGTCGAAAGATCGTCCATCTTTCCCACTCTCGAAACCGAACACGAAAAAAGGGAGCCTGTGGTCCAGGCTCCCTCTTTGCGATGTCTGCCAGCCGCGCGTGACGCGCGGAAGACTACTTGAGGGCGGCCTGGGCCTGGTCGACCAAAGCCTTGAACGCTGCCGGCTCCCGGGTCGCGAGATCGGCCATGACCTTGCGGTCCATCTCGATCCCGGCCTTGAGGATGCCGTTCATGAACTGCGAATAGGTCATGCCATGCTCGCGGGTCGCAGCGTTGATGCGCTGGATCCAGAGGCCCCGGAACGCCCGCTTCTTGTTGCGGCGGTCGCGATAGGCGTACTGAAGGCCCTTCTCGACCTTCTCGATGGCGACGCGGAACGCCGCATTGGAGCGGCCGCGATAGCCCTTGGCGAGCTTCAGGACCTTCTTGTGACGAGCGTGTGCAGCCACGCCCCGCTTTACGCGTGCCATGGTCTACCTCTCGTACGGGAAGAAGTTGCGCTTGAGGATGCGGGTATCCGGATCGGACACGATGGCCATGCCGGTCGCCTGACGGAGGAAGCGGTTGCCCCGCTTGCTCATGCCGTGGCGCTTGCCGACGACCCCATGCTTTGCCTTGCCGGACGCGGTGAAGCGAAAACGCTTCTTGGCCGCGCTTTTGGTCTTCATCTTGGGCATTTTTGTTCCTTTTCAAAGGGTTAGCGCTTGCGCGCCGGCCCCGGTCCCCCGTGTGAACAGACGACCGGAAAGTCCTTACGAAGCTGCCGAGGCAATGCCCTTATTGGCCAAGCCGCTCGAAGGAACGGGGCTTATACAGAGGCGGCCCGATACGTGCAAGCATGCCGGGACCGGTCCGAAGGGCCATTTGACGGGGATTTTCGCATGAAACTGGCAGGCAAGGTGGCTCTGGTGACGGGTGCCCAGCAGGGCATCGGGGCGGCGATCGCGCGGGCGCTGGCGGGCGAGGGGGCCAACGTGGCCGTGAGCTGGCTCGACGACCGGCCGGGCGCCGAGGCGGTGGCGCGCGACATCGTCCAGGTCGGCCGGAAGGCCCACCTCCTGAAGACCGACGTCTCGAAGGTCGCCGAGATCGAGGCGATGGTCGCCGAGACGGTGCAGGTGCTCGGCCCGCCCGACATCCTGGTGAACAATGCCGGCGTCTATCCGCGGGTGCCCCTGCTGGAGATGCAGGAGAGCGACTGGGACTATCTGATGGACATCAACCTGAAGGCCGGCTGTTTCGCCACCATCGCCGTCGCCAGGGCCCAGATCGCCGCCGGGCGGACGGGCGGCTCGATCATCAATCTCTCCTCGCAGGCGATCCGCGGCGCCGTGCGCGGCGTCCACTATTGCGCCAGCAAGGGCGGCGTGGTCTCGATGACGCGGGCGATGGCCCTCGAACTGGCGCCGCACGGCATCCGCGTCAACGCGATCGCCCCCGGCACGACAGATACCGCTCAGCCGCGCTACGGCAACACCGACGCCGAACTCGTCGAGATGGCGCGCGCCAACATCCCGCTGGGCGGCAGGCTGCTGTCCCCCGAGCAGATCGCCCGCACGGCGGTCTTCCTCGCCTCGGACGATTCGGATGCCACGACGGGGCAGGTGCTCCACGTCAACGGCGGCTCCTACATGCCTTAGCAGGGCGACTGCTTCTTCCCCGTCTCGATGAAGGCCGTGAAACAGGCGCCGAATTTGCGGGAGAAGGAGGAATCGGCGGCGGCACCGTGGCCCTTGAATCCTTCTGGCGCGTCGATGATCTCGGCTTCGACGCCGTTCCGGGCGAGGATCGAGCGTGCGTCTTCCATGCGACCGCCGACGTCGTAGGCATCGCCGGCGAAGTTCACGACGACAAGGCGCGGCCCGCGCTTGATGCCTTCGAGCACGCGCTGCCACTCCGAGCGCGCGCGCGTCGGGTCGCGCATCTTCTCGACCGGACCGTGATGGGCCGCGGCGATGGAAATGACGCCGTCGGCCGCCGCGCCGCGCTGCAGCGCCGCCAGCGACACCCAGGCGCCGGCCGACTGACCGGCGAGGATGACGCGCCGGTAGCCCATCGCCCGCGCCTTGGCGACGGCGTCGGCCAGCGCCGTGGCGTCGCTTGCCCAGTCGGTGATCCATTCGCGATCGAAACGGTAGAGGTCGTAACCCAGGCGGGTGAACTGGCCGACCCAGGTCTGCGGTGCGCTCTCGGTCGAGTTCCGGCCGGCCATGTAGCCGTGGCTCCAGATGAGCAGCCCGGTGGCGAGCTGCGGGCCGCGCATCGACCAGTAGGGCTGCGGGCGCAGCCGCCCGATATCGACCGCACCGACGGAACGGGCCGGCACCAGCTCGCGCCAGTCGTGTCCGGCCACCGTGTAGTTGTTGACGATGTGGAGTTTGCACTCCTGCGAGGTGCGCTCCAGGCAGCGCTTCAGGGCCGATGCTATGGCGAGCGCCGGGTCGGCGCCGCTGGCGCCGGCCCACCAGCTCGCCCGTCCGTCGGGCGATACGACGAAAGCGCGGTGCGGCCCGAAATTCTGGAAGTCGGAGAGGAGGCGGGCGGCCTCGCTATTCGGTGTCTGTGCGGGAGCGGGCGCCTGCGCAGGGCCCGGCGAGGGCGCTTGCGCCTGGGCCTGGGCAGCTGCGGTGACGCCAAACACAGCCGCAACGAGAAGGGTCCTGATGCGTTGTCTCACGGGCGAAGCCTAGCATTCTCCGCGCCCACCAGGGATCCCGGAACAATGAAGACTGTAGCATTCGCTCTTCTGGCGCTCCTGGCGGCGGTGCCGGCTCAGGCGCAGCTGCAGGGGCCGCCCGTCTCATCCCTTCGAACGGAACCGCCTGGACCGCCGACAAACGCGCAGGCCGTGGCAACGCCGCTGATCGCTCTCCCCAGCTCCGAAAAGGTGCGTGAGACTCCCGGCGTCCAGTACCTGCTGATGAAAACCGTGGTCGCGCAATCCATCGGCGTGCTGAAGACGCGAGCCCTGCCGGTCGAATCGGGCGGCTACAATCTCCTGAAATATTGCTGGACCCCGGCCAACGTGCTGGGCGAGTGGGGCGAAAGCGCGGGCCTGACCGGCGAGATGGTCGTGCGGGCCCTCGAAACCCTTTCATGGTCCCGCGACCTTGTGCGGTCAGGCTATCCGGAAGCCCAGGTCGCGGAAGCGATTGGCCACTACGAGGCCGCGCTGGTTGCCGCCACCTTCGCCGATGCCGCCCGCGCCCGTGCCCTGGAGGGCTTGCGGGCCGAACTCGAAGGGCTGCAGATGCGGACGCCGGGGACGTCCGAAATCATGGCGCGCGAGCGCTGCAACCAGCAGCCCTCGTCGTTCGGCCTGAACGTCGCTACCGCACCCGAGGGCGGGCGCGCCCGCTTCATTCCCTACGTGCTGCACCAGTTCTGTCTGGCGCAGCAGATCGACCCCGGCGACGGGGTGCGATGCAACTACTGGCAGTCCGCGAAGGGCGAGGGGCCTACGTCTTTTGCCGGCGAGACCGTGTACAGCGTGAGCTGGCCGGACAACACCGTGGTCATGGGGCGCTTCGACCCCGACGAGCAGCGTACAGACGGAACGGTGACGCTGCGGCAGCGGCCCCTGACCAAATAGGGGCCGCCTGTTCGGCGCCGATACGAACGCTTACTTGGCGCTTACTCCGTGCTTACTTGGGCGCCAGCACCATGATCATCTGCCGGCCTTCCATGCGCGGCATCGACTCGATCTTGGTGTGCTCGTCCATCTCGCCGCGCACGCGGTTCAACACTTCCATGCCGAGGTTGGCATGCACCATCTCGCGGCCGCGGAAACGCAGGGTGACCTTCACCTTGTCGCCTTCCTCGATGAACCGCTTCATGGCCCGCATCTTCACTTCGTAATCGTGATCATCGATGTTCGGGCGCATCTTGATCTCTTTGACCTCGATGACCTTCTGGTGCTTGCGCGCCTCGTGGGCCTTCTTCTGGGCCTCGTACTTGTACTTGCCGTAGTCGGAGATCTTGGCGACGGGCGGGACGGCATTGGGCGAAATCTCGATCAGGTCGAGGCTTGCCTCTTCAGCCATCTCGATGGCCTCGCGTGTGCTGACGACGCCGACCATCTCGCCGTTCTCGTCGATCAGTCGGACTTGCGCCGCGCGGATCTCGTTGTTGACGCGCGGACCCTCGCGGGTGGGCGCAGTCTGTTGTGCAGGTCGTGCTATGGCTTACTTCTCCTGTGCTGAAGCCCCTGTCTCGGGGCGGGTAGCGAGACCGGGCCGCCCTAGAAGGGCGGCCTAGCCTCATTCGAAAGTGTAGTGACGGCGGCCCCGAGTTCAAGGACCTCCTGCTTTTCCGAGCCCAGGCGGCGGATCGCCACCGTGCGGGCTTCCATGTCGCGCCGGCCGACCGCGAGGATCAGCGGCACGTGGGCCAGCGAATGCTCGCGGACCTTGTAGTTGATCTTCTCGTTGCGCAGGTCGGTGTCGACACGCATCCCCGCGGCGCGCAGGGCGGCCGCGACCTCTTCGGCATAGCTATCGGCGTCGTTCACGATCGTGACCACCACCGCTTGTGTCGGCGCCAGCCAGAG
Organism: Reyranella sp.; assembly: GCA_044377795.1. GTDB lineage: Bacteria > Pseudomonadota > Alphaproteobacteria > Reyranellales > Reyranellaceae > Reyranella. The sequence continues at coordinate 8,534 of JBILYJ010000186.1, forward strand.
AGGGAAGCGGCCGGCATAGTTCTCGATCAGGATTCCGATGATCCGCTCGAAGCTGCCGAAGATGGCGCGGTGCAGCATGACGGGGCGTCGGCGCGATCCGTCCTCGGCCACGTAGCTCGCGTCCAGGCGCTCGGGCAGCACGAAATCGACCTGCAGCGTGCCGCACTGCCAGTCGCGGCCGATCGCGTCGCGCAGCACGAACTCCAGCTTGGGCCCGTAGAACGCGCCTTCCCCGGGGTTGAGGATGAGCTCGAGCCCGGCCGCCTTGGACGCCGCCTTGAGCGCTCCCTCGGCCTGGTCCCACACCGCGTCGGACCCGGCGCGGACCGGCGGACGGTCCGAGAA
>JBILYJ010000187.1:0-8853 GCA_044377795.1 Reyranella sp.
AAGCTCGGCGGCGTGGATCACGTGATCCTGAAGGAAGAGGACCTCTTCGGCGTCGTCGGCTGAGGCCGATGCTCGATTCCGGCGGCTTGGAACGGGTCGCCGAACTCATGCGCGAGACGGCGGCAGCCGAACTGATGCCGCGTTTCCGCAATCTCTCCAAGGACGACGTCCGCCAGAAGCGGCCCGGCGATATCGTCACGGTGGCTGACGTCGCCGCCGAGCACCGGCTGGCGGCCGGCCTCGCGAAAATCCTACCGGGTGTGCCGGTCGTGGGCGAGGAGGCGGTCGAGCAGGATGCCGGCCTTCTCGACCTGATCGGGCGTCCTGGCGAGGCCTGCTGGATCGTCGATCCGCTCGACGGCACAGCGAACTTCGCCGCAGGCCGCGACCGCTTTGCCATTATCATCTGCCTGGTGCAGGACGCGACAGCCGTCGCGGGCTGGATTCTCGACGTGCCGAACGACCGACTGGCCGTGACCCAGCGCGGCGGCGGGGTGAGATTCGACGGCACACCGGTGCTGGCCAAGCCGACCCCGGAACCGCTGAACGGTTTCGTAGGCTACAAGATCGCCAAGTCGTTCGACGAACAGCTGAGCCCCGGGCAACGTGCCCGACTGGGCAACATCACCACCTTGCGCTGCGCCGGCGCCGAATACCTGGAGATACTCGCGGGCCGCGCAAATTTCAGCCTCTACCGCACGACCAAGCCGTGGGACCACGCTGCCGGCACCCTGATGATGCGCGAGGCGGGCGGCGGCGCCGTCCAGTTCGGCACGGCGCCCTATACTCCGGCGCAACCGCACAATGCGGGCCTGATCGCTGCTTCGACCGAGCACGCGCTGAACGAGGCGAGGGCGCTCCTCGAAGCCTCCCGCATGCCCCTTCTGACTCCGAGGCCGTAGCCTTACACCTGACCCTTGGCCTCCTGCCAGAGGGCTTCCATTTCCTCGAGACCGGCATCCGACGGCTTGCGGCCGGTCTCGGCCAGGCGGCGCTCGATGTGGCGGAAACGCTTCTCGAACTTGTCGTTGGTCGCGCGCAGTGCGACCTCGGGGTCGACCTTGCAATGGCGGGCGAGGTTGGCGACGGCGAACAGGACATCGCCAAGTTCGTCAGCGACCTTGGCTTGCTCGACCTTTCCGGCTTCCAGTTCGGCCCGCAATTCGCGCAGCTCCTCCTCGATCTTGTCGATGACCGGAGCGATGGTGGCCCAGTCGAAGCCGACCCGGGCGGCGCGCTTCTGGATCTTCTCGGCTCGCATCAAGGCGGGAAGGGCCAGCGCTACACCGTCCAGAGCACCTGGCGTACCTTCGTTGGCGCCCTTGGCCGCCCGTTCGGCGGCCTTGCGGGCTTCCCACGAGACGGTCTGGGCGTCCGCCGTCCGGATGTCCATGTCGCCGAAGACGTGCGGATGGCGGTCGACCATCTTGTCGGCGATGGCGGCGGCCACGTCGTCGAAGCCGAACGACCCGGCTTCGCGGGCGATCTGGCTGTGATAGACGACCTGCAGCAGCAGGTCGCCGAGTTCTTCCTTGAGCGCCGGCATGTCGTCGCGCTCGATGGCGTCGGCGACCTCGTAGGCTTCCTCGATCGTGTACGGCGCGATTGTGCGGAAAGTCTGGTCGATGTCCCAGGGGCAGCCATGCTGGCGGTCGCGCAGCCAGGCCATGACGGCCAGCAGCCGCGCGAGCGGTTCCTTAGGGAGGGAATCTGGCGTCGGCTTGCCTGAAGTCATACTGTAGAACTCATTCCAAATTATCGTATAATATATATTATGACAAATATTGATATTCCATATCTATCAATCTATTACCAATCGATCCGCATGTTCTGAGTTATCAATGCCAGCAGCTGCAGGCCGCGGACGGCTTCGGAGGTCGGCATACCGAGCGTAACCAGGACACCGACTTTCGGGTTCCTCGGGCTGGGAATGACCAGGTCGAACACGGTGCGCGGGCCGCCGCTGTCGGAGGGCCCCTTCGGCAGGTTCTCGTAGACGATCAGGAAGCTCCCGTCGCGCAGTTTGCGCGCCTGGGCCTCGACACCCCGACGGCGGGCCTTCATGGAGCCGGCCTTGGTGGCGGCATAGTGCTCGGCATCCTTGACGCCCTCGAAGGTGAAATCGACCCGCCAGACGATCAGCCGGATGCGCTTGTCGATCGTGTAGGCGACACCCCGCTCCTCGTCTTCGCTGGCCTGCCAACCCATGGGCAGAAGCAACTCGATCTTGACCGAGTCGAAGCGCAGCCGCACGGCCTGGCTGGCCGCATCGATGCCGAGAACGCGCGTGAAGCTCTGCGTGGTCCCGCCGCCGATGCTCTGCTCGCCGCGGGTGTAGCTCGAGCCGTTGTCGGGGGTCCCGAAATCGCGAAACGTGAGACCGCCGGGGTCCAGCCGGTTGGTTGTCTGGGCATAGAGCGGTGCTCCGGAAGCCGCGAAGGCCGCCGCCGCCGCGCCCGACAGGAACATCCGGCGTCCGGACTCCTTTCGTTTACGCTCGTGCGTCAGATGAGGTGTCTCCGGTATCCATCTGGAATAAAACAACTATTCACCCTAGAGGTCGATTTGAAGACCATCATGGCAAGGCGTCACATGGGACGGCGTCGTCCGGTCGACTTCGGCATAGTCCATATCGACATGCAGGTTGGTCAAGAACGCCCGCCGAGGCTTCAGCCTGTCGATCCATTCGAGCGCCCGGTCGAGATGGGCGTGCGTCGGGTGCGGCCGGTAGCGCATGGCGTCGACGATCAGCACCTCCACGCCCTCGAGCGCCTTCAGAGAGTCCTCGGGCAGCATGACGACGTCGTTGGCGTAGCCGACGGCGCCGAAGCGGAAGCCCAATGAGGGGATCGTCCCATGGTCTTGCAGAAACGGCACGACCGGCAGGCCGGCGGCCTGGAAAGGACCGGAAATCACCGTGTGGCGGTAGATCGGATTGTAGAACCCGTTTCCCTCGGCATGGAAGCAGTATCCGAAGCGCCGACTGAGCACGCCGTAGGTGCGCTCGTCCGACCAAGATTCGATCTGGCCGTGACGCAGCGCAAACGGCCTCAGATCGTCGATGCCGTGGCATTGGTCGGCATGGTCGTGTGTCCAGATCACCGCGTCGATCCGCTCGGCCTCGGCGGCCAGGAGCTGGCTGCGCACGTCGGGCGAGGTGTCGATCAAGAGGGTCTTGCCCTGGTCCTGCACCAGGATGGAGCAGCGGGTGCGGCGGTTGCGTGGATCGGAGGGGTTGGCTGCCCCCCACTCGCCCTTCCCGCCCGGACCGCCCACACGAGGCACGCCGGCAGAGGTGCCGCAGCCCAGGATGGTCACGCGCACCGCGAACGCTCCGCCTTGGTGAACAGCCGGAAGAAATTGTCGGTCGTCGCGGCCTCCAACTCGGCGAGGCTCACGCCCTTGAGTTCGGCGACCTTGGCTGCGGTGTGGGCCACAAAGGCGGGCTCGTTGGTCTTGCCACGCTTGGGGATGGGCGCGAGGTAGGGCGCGTCGGTCTCGACCAGGAGCCGGTCGAGCGGGACGTCGCGCACGATGGCGCGCAGCTCTTCGGCCGCCTTGAAGGTCACGATGCCCGAGATCGAAATGTAGAGGCCGAGCGCCAGTGCACGTTCGGCCACGGCGCGGCCCGAGCTGAAACAGTGGATCAGGCCGGGGAAGGCGCCCTTCCCGTGCTCCTCCTCGAGGATGTCGCCGGTCTCGGCATCGGCGTTGCGCGTATGGACGATCAACGGCAGCCCGGTCTGGCGCGAGGCGGCGATATGGGCGCGGAAGCTCTCCGCCTGCTCGTCGCGCGGGCTGTGCTCGTAATAGAAGTCGAGGCCGGTCTCGCCGATGCCGACGACCTTGGGATGGTGCGTCGCCTCGATCAGCCGGTCGGGGGTGCGTTGCCCCTCCTCCTTCGCCTCGTGCGGATGGACGCCGACAGAGCACCAGACATGCTCGTGGCGCTCGGCGATCGCCCGCACCCGCTCGAACTGGTCGAGCCGCGTGCCGATCGTCAGCATGCCGGCGACACCGGCCGTCCGGGCGCGGGCCAGCACCCCGCTCTCGTCGCTCGTCAGCTCCGGAAAGTCGAGATGGCAGTGGCTGTCGATCAGCATGTCAGGCCGCAGCCTTCGGCGGCTTGGGGGCCTTGGGCGGCTTCGGTGGCTTGGCCGCGGGCTCGGCCGTCGGCTCGACGAAGCGCGGGAACACGCCCTGCGGCGGTGGCAGCGCCGTGCCGGAGACCAGCTCCTCGTCGAAGGCCGCGTAGACGCGCTTCTCTGGCGGCACCGCGAGCTGATCGAGGATCCTGGCCGTCGAGTCGGGCATGAACGGCTGCACCATCAGGGTGATCCGCCGGATCGTCTCGGCGAGCACCCACAGGACCGTGTCGCGCCGCACCGGGTCGGTCTTGGCCAGCGCCCAGGGCGCCTGCGCATCGACGTAGCGGTTGGCGTCGGCGATCACTTCCCAGAGCGCGGTCAGCGCCTTGTGGAAGGCCTGCTCATCGAGCTCGGCGCGGACGATCGCCAGCAGCCCGCGCGCCCGGTCGAGCAGCGCCGTGTCGGCCTCAAGCAGCTCGCCCTTGGGCGGAACCTTCTCGCCGCAGTTCTTGGCGACGATCGACAGGACGCGCTGGCAGAGATTGCCGTAGGCATTGGCGAGGTCGGCATTCATGCGGCCGATCAGGGCGCGGCGCTGGAAGTCGCCGTCGTTGCCGAACGGCACCTCGCGCAGCAGGAAGTACCGCACCTGGTCGAGCCCATAGGTCTTCACCAGGTCGACCGGGTCGATCACATTGCCCAGAGACTTCGAGATCTTCTGGCCCTCGTTGGTCCACCAGCCATGCGCGAAAACACGCTGCGGCGGCGGCAGGCTCGCGGCCATCAGGAAAGCCGGCCAGAAGACGCAGTGGAAGCGGATGATGTCCTTGCCGACCATGTGGAGGTTGGCCGGCCAATACTTCCACAGCGGATTGCTCTGGTCAGGGTAGCCGCACTCGGTGATGTAGTTGGTGAGCGCGTCCAGCCACACATACATGATGTGCTTCTCGTCGCCGGGCACTGGAATGCCCCAGGAGAAGCTGGTGCGCGAAACCGACAGGTCCTGCAGGCCACCCTTCACGAAGCTGATCACCTCGTTGCGGCGGCTGTCGGGACCGATGAACGCGGGGTTCTTTTCGTAGAAGTCGAGCAGCCGATCGGTCCAGGCCGACAACTTGAAGAAATACGAAGGCTCCTCGACCCACTGCACCTCGGCGCCGGTCGACGTGGCGCGGCGCTTGTTGTCGGACCCGACCTCGGTCTCGCCCTCGACGAAATAGGTTTCGTCGCGCACCGAGTACCAGCCGGCATACTTGCCGAGATAAATGTCACCCGCCGCGACCAGCTTCCCCCACAGCGCCTGGCAGGCCGCGTAGTGGCGCGGCTCGGTCGTACGGATGAAGTTGTCGGGGCTGTAGTTCATTACCCCGATCAGGTCGCGGAACGACTGACTCACCTTGTCGGTGAAGGCCTGCGGCGGCAGGCCGGCGGCGGCGGCGGCCGTCTCGATCTTCTGGCCGTGCTCGTCGGTGCCGGTCAGGAAGTGGACGTCGCAGCCGTCGAGGCGCTTGAAGCGTGCCAGCACATCGCAGGCGAGCGTCGTGTAGGCATGCCCGATATGGGGCACGTCGTTGACGTAATAGATCGGCGTGGTGACGTAATAGGTGCTGTTGCCCGACATGATGACTGAACTCCGAACGGCCGCCCCTTCCGGGGCACGAGACTCAAGCGCGTTCAGCCCCGCATTCGTTCGCAGGGCAGAGAGTCTCCGATGTCGGACCGGGGCAACATGGGAGGTCTTTTCTCATGGCTCCCTTTGTCGATCAAGGCACGCGCTCAGCGCGTCGCGGATTGCAGCGCCAGGAAGCTCCCCATGACGGTTTGCTTGCGGTCGAGGTTGACGGCGTCGGCCCGTGAAAAGAGCATCGCGACGTGCTCCGAGGCCGCCATCCAGCGATCCAGGCTGGCCGCCGCCAGCAGCCTGGCCCGTAGGCCGCTCTCCATCGGCACGACAGGTGCAGCTTCCGTGGCGAGCGCCGCCTGCCGCATCAGGCCTTTCAGCCAGGCGTCCAAGAGATAGTTCAGGGCGCGCCAGTCGGCATTCGCCTCCTCGCCGCGCCTGGCGAAGCGTTCGGCGAAGCCATGCAGCCGGGGCATGTCGAGGTCGGGCAGGGTCGCCAGCACCTCGACCATCTCACGATAGAGGTCGAGGCTGCCCGCTCCCGCCAGTTCGAGCGCGCGGCCGATGCTGCCTTCGGCGAGACGGGCGAGCGCCCTTCTCTCCTCGTCTTTCGTCTCGGGCGCATAGTCGCCGAGCAGCCTGACGACGGTGTCCTCGCCGAGCGGCTGAAGCGCCAGTCGCCGACAGCGCGAGCGGATTGTAGGCAACAGCCGGCCCGGCGCGTGCGACACGATCAGCAGAACCGCGTTGGGCGGCGGTTCCTCGAGGATCTTCAGCACCGCGTTGGCGCTGTTGCGATTCATCTCGTCGGCCGAATCGACGATGGCGACGCGCCATTTCCCCATCGCCGGCGTCATGTGCATGAAACCGCCGAGCCCACGCACGTCGTCGACGGCGATCTCGGCGCGGATGCGGCCGGTATCGTGGTTGAGCGCCCGCCGCAGGTGGAAGAGATCAGGATGCGAGCGCGCATCGATCAGATGCCGGCCCGGCGCATCGGCCGAGACGTCGAGCGACTCCGGCCCTACACCGAACAGGCCGCCCTGGTCCTGGCCCGCCAGCAGGAACCGTGCGAAACGCCACGCTAGGGTCGCCTTGCCGATGCCGCGCAGACCGGTCAGCAGCCAGGCGTGATGCAGCCGGCCGCTCTGCTGTGCCGCCAACATCGTCTGTTCGGCCTGCTGATGGCCGACCAGCCGATCGTTGCGCCAGGGCGGCGGCCAGCCGTAGGGCCATTCGAGCTTCTCCAACTCGGCCGGATCGGACGGCGTCTTGCCCCGCGCCACGGCTCAGGCTTCCAGACGCGCGGTCACCGCGGCGGCAATCGCCCGGGCGATCTCGTCGATGCCGGCGGTGGCATCGATCACGACGCAGCGCGTGGGATCGGCCGCGGCGATGTCGAGGAAACCCGCGCGGACGCGCTCGTGGAAATCGACCGGCAGAGATTCGTAGCGCGTCTCGGTGCCCCGGCGGGCCGCCGCGCGCTTCAGGCCGGCCTCGACCGGCAGATCGAGAATGAGCGTGAGGTTGGGCCGGAAATCGCCCACGGCGATATCGTAGAGCGTGCCGAGCATCGCGCGGTCGGCGCCGTGTCCGTATCCCTGGTAAGCCATGGTCGAGTCAGCGAAGCGATCCGAGACGACCCAGATGCCGCTGCGGATCGCGGGCAGCACCGTGCTGCGCAGATGCTCGCGGCGGGCCGCGAAATGCAGCAGCGCCTCGGTGACGCCGTCCCAGCGCTCCACGGGGCCCTCGACCAGCAGCTTGCGCACCATCTCGGCGCCCGGCGCGCCGCCCGGCTCGCGCGTGGCGATGCACTTGTGGCCACGCTTCTCTATCCACTCCTTGAGGCGGGTGACCTGGGTCGACTTGCCGGCCCCTTCTCCGCCCTCCAGCGTTATGAAGAGTCCGTCGGCACCGTGCGTCACGACAGCCAGCCGAACATGTAGTGCTGGAGCATCGTGGCAACGCGGCCGAACACGCCCATGCGCGGCACGTCGGCACCGGCTTCGAGCGGATACTCCATCGTACGGTTGTCGGGGAGGGTCACGACGGCGGTGCCGATCTTCGTACCCTTGATGATGGGCGCAGCGATCGGGCCGTCGAAGCGCGCGACGACGCGCGGCGTCACCGTCTGGCCTGTCGGCATGGTGAGCTGTACGGTTTTCGGAATGACCAGCGGCACCTTCTCCTGTGCGCCGAGCCACACCGGCGCCTCGACCAGCATGTCGCCGGCGCGGAACACCGTGATGTTGGTCGACTCACGGTAGCCCCATTCCATCAGCCGTGCCGTCTCCTGTGCACGCTCCGCCATCGACGCGAGGCCGTTGACGACCAGGATCAGGCGACGCCCGTCGCGCACGGCCGAGGTGGTCTGGCCGTAGCCGCCCTCTTCCGTATGGCCGGTCTTGAGACCGTCGGTGCCGGGCGTGATCTTCAGGAGCCGGTTGCGGTTCTCCTGGCGGATGTTGTTGTAGGTCCAGTTCGTCTCCGCATAGTACTTGTAGTACTGCGGGTAGTCATCGATCGTATGCCAGCCCAGCACCGCGAGATCGCGAGCCGTCGTGTACTGTCCCTCGGCCGGCCAGCCCGACGAATTCTTGAACACGGTTTTCGTCATGCCGATTTCCTTCGCGCGCTTGTTCATGCGCTCGGCGAAGGCTTCCTCGGTGCCGGCCAGCCCCTCGGCGATCACGACACAGGCATCGTTGCCCGACAGGACGATGATGCCCTTGATCAGATCCTCGACCGTGGGTTCGCTGCCGATTTCCAGGAACATGCGCGAGCCGCCCATGTTGCGCGCGCGCTCGCTGACCCGGAAGCGCGTGTCGAGCTTGAGGCGGCCCGCGGCCAGTTCGTCGAAGATGATGTAGATCGTCATCATCTTGGACATCGACGATGGCGGCATCGGCGTCTCGGCGTCCTTGAACAGGAGAACCGTCGAGGTCTGCGGATCGACCATGAAAGCGTGGCGCGCCAGCGTACCTATGCCGACCTGCGAGGGCGGCAGCGATTCGACCTTGGAGGCAGCCGGCTCTTTGGGCGCGGGCTTGGCGGTGGCGGCGGCCGGCGGGCGTGGCTTGGGCGGCGGCTTCTGCTGGGGCGCCGGTTTCTTCGGCGGGTCCTGCTGGGCGTAGGCAGCGA
>JBILYJ010000188.1:0-8812 GCA_044377795.1 Reyranella sp.
GATCTTCGTTCTTCACGAGCGGGCTTCCTTCGCCATGATGCTGGCGAAGGCTGCCGGATCGTCGTCGAAGGTGAGCCGCTGGGCGGCCGCCTTGCGCACGGCCTCGTTCAGGACCTCGACCTCGGCCGCCAGCTCGGCCAGTCGCTTGTCATCGTACGTCAGGCCCTGAAGGCCCGCGGCGATGCCGGCGACCGTTTTCGTCTTCTCGTCCATCGTGTTCTCCTCACAGCCTGAGCCGCCGTGCCTCCATGCGCGCACGATCCTCGGGCGGGAACGTCATGATCTTGCGGACCTTCTGGTCGAACTTCATGCCCACGGCTTCGGCGCAAGCAGCAAGCGTGCCGGTCTCCGCCTCGAACAGGAAATGCGTGAAGGTGATGGTCTTGTCGGTGAAGGCGGCGAGGCCGCTCATCACCACGGCGAGATCGCCGGCCTGCAGCGGACGGCGATAGTGGTTCAGCATCTCGACCACGACAGACCCTTCCTGCCGTTCCTGCATCGCGGCGCGGTCGAAGCCGAGATGGTTCCACAGGACCGGCGCGCCGTCGGAGTAGCGGCCGAAATGATGGCGCGGCAGGAAGTCGCCGCGCTCGTCGCATTCGTCGGGCGTGATCTGCGTGCGGCCGACTTCGATCAGGCCGACCGACGCCGCCTGCGAGAGATGCAGGTCGGGCAGGGAGAGCTTGCCGACGCTGCGCGGCCGGGCCGTCTCGGGCAAGGTGACGCAGGCCGCTTCGGCCCGGGCGCGGAAGTCGGCAGGCCAGGCCCTGTCGCAGACGATGCGGCGGCGAATGGTGGCGGCCACCTCGTTTTTCGCCGGGTTGCGCACCTCGTGATAGGCGACGAGGTCCCGCTCGCCGACCTCGACCGCAGCGGAGTGGACCTCGACCGGTTCGACCACGCGGAACTCGCGCAGGTAGCGGACATGGTCGTCGACCGCCCGCGTCGCGACCCCTGCCGCACGCTGGGCCCGCGGGCCGAAGCCCAGCTGCGCCAGCAGGCTGGCCGACGCCTCGTGAGCAAATTCGGTGTAGAATTGAACGTTGAGATGGTTGTTTTCGTCGCACTGCCAGGTGTTCACGGCGGTGCTGAAAGTCGGGATCAGGGCGGGGCTCGACACGCTAAAGGCTCTCTGCAATCTGTGGATGACTGCCTCTGATGACCTAAAAAGCCCCAAAAATCGACATTTTCCGTGCATTCCGGACTTGCGGGGGATCGATTCGTGGATAACCTTGGCCCCGTCAACGGTGCCCTGGGGCGTCAGGAACGTTGGCGAACCAAAAATGTAAGGGACCCCTCAACCATGGCTACCAAACCCACTACTGTTCCCACCGTACCGCTTTCCAAGGTCGCCGCAGAGCTGGCCGAGAAGACCGGCATGACCAAGAAGGACGCGACCGGTGCTCTCGACGAGTTCGTCGGCCTGGTCGTTCGCCACCTGAAGAAGGGCAACAAGGTCCGCATCACGGGCCTCGGCATCCTTCAGGTCAAGGCCCGTCCGGCGCGCATGGGCCGCAACCCCGCCACCGGCGAAGCGATCAAGATCAAGGCGTCCAAGAAGGTCACCTTCCGCGTCGCGAAGGATCTCAAGGAAGCGATCTAAGTCGTTTACGACGGGTCAAGATTGGGCGGGTTCCGGCGCAGGCTGGGCCCGCCCTTCTTTTTGTCCCGCGTCAGTACGGCTGCCATCATCGCACAGCGACATCTTCGCAATCCTTTGAGCGGGCCTGCCGGCGCTTTGCTCTAGTATAGTCGGAGCGCGACGCAGACCGGCATGAACACCTTCGTCATCCTGAAGATCCTCGCCACCCTGATGCTGCCGCCGGCCTCGCTGGCGATCGGCGTCGTGCTGTGGCTGCTTCTGCGCCTGGTGGGCTGGCGCCGGCTCGCCGCCGTACCGGTCGGCCTCGCGCTCCTCCAGACTCTCGTCCTGTCCTTCCCGCCTGTGACGGGGCTGCTCAACCGGCAGCTCGAGGAGAAGGCCCGCAAGCTCGTGGCTGGCAACCAGCCGTGCTGCTACGACGCCATCGTCGTGCTGGGCGGCGGTATCGCGCCCGCCGCCCCGCCCTATACGACGGAGCCCGAACTGACCAACTCGTCCGATCGCATCTGGCAGGCGGCCCGGATGTTCAAGGCGGGCGCAGCACCCAGGATCATCGTGAGCGGTGGATCGTTCATCCAGCAGCAGGGCGGGCCGGCAACCACCGAGGCCGAAGCGATGCGGCGCTTCCTGCTCGACCTCGGCGTTCCCAGCGATGCGATCGTCTCCGAGGGCAAGGCGCTGAACACGATCGAGAACATCCGCAACGTACGGGAACTCGTGAAGGGGGGAAGGGTGGCGATCGTCACGTCGGCCTTCCATGTGCCACGGGCCGCCAGGCTGGCCAGCCGGGGCGGCCTCGATTTCGCGATCTTCGGCGTCAACTGGAGCGTCCCCAAAGAGGCGATCGCCTGGTGGGATGTCTGGCTGCCTTCCGTTGACGCGCTCGGCGACTCGAACCTTGCGATCAAGGAGCTGGTGGCGCTCACCTTCGACCGCCGGGGAGACAGTCTCGCGCCATGACCGCCTATCGCCTCACCCGTCGCGCCGCGCTCGGCCTCGCTGCCGTGCCGCTCCTGCTGCCGCTGGCGCGACCGGCCCGCGCGCAGACGCTCGACAGGCTGGTCTTCCAGACCGACTGGCGCGCCCAGGCCGAGCATGGCGGCTATTACCAGGCGGTTGCCGCCGGCCTCTATCGCAAGGCCGGAATCGAGTGCGACATCCGCCAGGGCGGACCGAGCCTGAACATCGGCCAGCTGCTGCTGACGGGCCGTGTCGACATGACCATGTCGAACAGCTTCGAGGCGTTCACCTACGTGCGAGAGGACGCGCCCTTCTTCACCATCGCCTCGATCTTCCAGAAGGATCCGCAGGTCCTGATCGGCCATCCGGATACCGGCTTCGACGGCTTCGAGGACCTCAAGGGCCGCACCCTGCTGATCGGCAGCGGTGGGCGCGTCACCTACTGGCCGTATCTCCGCAAGAAGTTCGGGCTGCGCGACGAGCAGCTCAGGCCCTATACGTTCAACATGGCGCCATTCCTCGCCGACAGGAACGTGGTGCAGCAGGGCTTCATCTCGTCGGAACCCTATTCGCTCTCGAAGGCGATCGGCCGCATGCCGCCTTATCTGCTGATCGCCGATGCGGGTTTCAGCGCCTACCAGACCACCATCGCCATTTCGCGCAAGCTGGCTGGCGAGAAGCGCGACCTCATCCAGCGATTTGTGGACGCGACTCTCGAAGGCTGGGCGCAGTATCTCAAGGGTGGGCCGGCAATCGAGGCCGCCAACGCGCTCATCAAGAAGGCCAATCCGGAACAGACGGATGATCGTATCGAGTATGCGATCGAAGTGATGAAAGAGCGTGGCATCGTGATGTCGGGGGATGCACTGCAGGGCGGAATCGGCGCGATGACGGATGCGCGCTGGCAGGGCTTTTATCAGTCGATGGTCGATGTCGAGGTGCTGCCAAAGGGGCTCGACGTGGCCCGGGCCTACACGCTCGACTTCGTCAACAAGGGTATCGGAAAGCCGACGTAATCGAATCAGGAGGAGCTGCTATGTACCAGGTCAACGAAGAACATCAGATGCTGCGCGATCTCGTGAAGAAGTTCGTGCGCAACGAACTGATGCCGCTCGAGAAGAACGTGCTCGACCGGTTCGCGTCGGGCCAGCAGGCCTCGCTGTCCGACGACGAGAACGCCAGGCTCTTCAAGCAGTGCAAGGATCTCGGCCTGTGGGCGCTCGACGTGCCCGAGGAAGTCGGTGGTGCCAACCTGCCTTCCGTGGCGCTGGTCGGCGTCAACGAGGAGCTGGGCTACACCTGCGTGCCCTTCACCTTCCCGCCCGACTCGCCCAACCTGCACATGCTGCTGGCAACCGCGAGCCCCGAGCAGCGCAAGAAGTACCTCGAGCCCTACGCCGCCGGCGAGACCAGCTCGGCGATCGCCATCTCCGAGCCCGGTGCCGGCGGCGATCCGGCCGGCATGAAGACCAGGGCGGTGAAGGACGGCAACGACTGGGTGATCAACGGCCGCAAGATCTGGATCAGCCGCATCGCCAAGGCCGACTTCACCATCGCCATGGCGGTGACCGATTCCAACCTCGGCGCCCGCGGCGGCATCACCGCCTTCCTGATCGACAAGGGCACGCCGGGCCTGGTCGTGGCCCGCGCCATCCCGATGCTGGCCGGCCAGCGCACCTACGAGGTCGTGTTCGAGGATTGCCGCGTGCCCGAGACGCAGGTGCTGGGCCGCATCGGTGCGGGCTTCGCGCCCATGCAGATGCGCCTCACGATTCGCCGCCTGCAGATGGGCTCGTGGTGCGTCGGCATGGCGCAGCGCGCGCTCGACATGCTGGTCGAGCATGCCAACCAGCGCGTGACCTTCGGCGAGAAGCTCGCCGACCGCCAGGCCATCCAGTGGTGGGTGGCCGACGCCGCGATGAAGCTGCATGCCTGCCGCCTGATGGTGATGGATGCGGCGGTCAAGCAGGACGAGGGTCGCGACGTGCGCATGGAGGCCTCGATGATCAAGGTCTATGCGACTGAGATGGCGAGCGAGGTGATCGACCATGCACAGCAGGCGTTCGGCGCCATGGGCGTGACGCAGGAGCTGCCGCTGTCGATCATGGCGCAGAAGGTCCGCACCATGCGGGTCTACGAGGGCCCGTCGGAGGTGCATCGCATGGTGATCGCCCGCCGCATCTTCGGCGGACGTTGACAGGAAGAGGCGGGCAGGCGGATCATATCCGCCTGCCATTGTCTTGAGGGAGCCACCGCATGGCCTACACACTCGATACGTTCGTCAAGGACGCGCAGGGCGCCCTCAAGACGCATGAGGGGCCCGCCGGCCGCGAACGGGTTCGCGTGCTGCTGGAGAAGCTGCTGGCCAACCCGTCCTTCGTCGACGAAGCCGTGGGGCCCGCTGCGCCGCTCGGCACGCGCAAGCTCTACGAGGACAAGGACCTCGGCTTCGTCGTGCTGGCGCACTGCAATCCCAAGCCGCACAAGAGCCCGCCGCATGATCATGGCGCCTCGTGGGCGGTCTATGGGCAGGCGGCGATGTACACCGACATGAGCGAGTACAAGCGTGTCGACGGCGGAACGGACGCGGGCGACGCCAAGCTCGAGAAGGTCAAGACCTATCGTCTCGAACCCGGGCATGCGGGCGTCTACGATGTCGGGGCGATCCACGCCATCGACTATCCCGATGGCAGCCGCTTCGTGCGCGTGACGGGTCGCGATCTCGACTACGTGCGTCGTCTCAAGTTCGACATGGCGGCCGGCAAGGCCATCACCATCGAAAGCGCAACGGCCGGCGCGAACTAGCGCGCCTCGGCGCGTCCGCGCCTGCGCGGACGATTGGCAGCGCCCCATTCCTCCATCGCATCGAGGATGGGGCCGAGGCTCCAGCCCTTCTTCGTGAACGAATATTCGACGTGCGGCGGCACGGTGTTGAGCACCTTGCGCGACACGATTCCGTCCTCCTCAAGTGCGCGAAGCTGCAAGGTCAGCATGCGCTGCGTGATGCCCGGAACGAGGCGCCGCAGCTCGTTGAAGCGTCGCGGCTGGTCCTTCAGATGATACAGGATCGTGGACTTCCAGCGGCCGCCGATCACCTCGACCGTCGCCGTCACGGGACACCAGGGAGCCTTCGTTTCGGTCATCGCGCGCGCCTCCAAACCCATGACTGATACCTAGTATAAAAAATGTGCGTACTTATGGAAAGCGTACCGGAATGCTAGGTGCGGCCTCACAACCTTGGAGGTCGCAATGTTCGTCATCATGGGAGTTACCGGTCAGGTCGGTGGTGCAGCGCTCGAATCCCTGAAGCGCCGGGGTGTCGCCTTGCGTGCGGTGTCCCGCGATCCGGCGCGCGCGGAGGGGCTGGGTGTCGAGACCGTGCGCGCGGACGCCTCGGACACGGCCAGCCTCGCCGCGGCATTCGAGGGCGCAGAGGCCGCTTTCGTGATGCTGGTCCCATCGAAGCAGGCTGAAAACGTGCTGGCGGCTTCGCGCGCCGCGGCCCGGTCGATCGCCGCCGCGGTGCGCACGGCACGTGTGCCGCATGTCGTGGCGCTTTCGTCGGTCGGCGCGCATCTCAGCGAGGGCAACGGCATCGTGCGTGTCCTGCATGACTTCGAGGCGGCCCTTGCCGGGGCCGCGCCCTCCCTCGTGTTCCTGCGGCCGGGCGAATTCCTCGAGAACTGGGCGGCCATGGTGCCTGTGGCGCGCGAAGCGGGCGTGCTCCCGACGGGCAAGCTCCCCCTCGACAAGCGCAACGAGGCCGTGTCGGCGCTGGATGTCGGCCGCGTCGCGGCGGATCTGATGTTCGAGCGGCGACCGGGTACGCGCATCGTCGACGTCATGGGCCCGGCGCACTACTCGGCGCTCGATGCGGCGGAGATCCTGTCGCGGCTGCTCGGCAGGCCGGTGACCGCTGTGCCGTCGTCGCGCGAGGACTGGGTGGCCGGGCTGGTGGCGGCGGGTCTGGGCGCCGACTACGCCGGAAAGCTCGCGGACCTCGACGAGGCGATCAACGCCGGTCGCCTGGACTTTCAGCCCGGCGGCGAGATGCAGCGCGGGACCGTGACGCTCGACGACGTGCTGCAGCGTCTGGTGGCGGGAGCGTGATCGATCGAGATCGGGGTCTTGAGCAGCATGTCGCGGAAGACGAACTCGCTGACGCCAGTCCGGTCGGCGGTCCAGCCTCGGCCCGCATCAGATCCAGCGCCGGGTCCGACGCCTGTAGGCGTCGAACTCCGGGCCGAACTTGGTGGTGAGTGCTCGCTCTTCAGGCAAAATCTGGAAGCGCGTGACGTAAAGAGCGAACAGCAGCGGGCCCGCCAGGGCAGCGGCATTCGCCAGATGGGCAGCCCATCCTGCCAGGACGAGGAAGAGGCCGAGATACATCGGATTTCGCGTGAAGCGAAAGACTCCTGTCGCGACGAGCGACGAGGCGGCGTCGGGTCTGGTCGGGTTGACGGTCGTCCGGGCACGCCAGAACGACCAGGTGCCGGCCGCCGAAATTGCGATTCCCGAAGCGGCCAACACGATCGAGACCGCTCGCCGCTCCGGCAACGCGAAGGAGAGGCCGTCCAGGCCGTAGGCGGCCAACCACATGGCAAGGGCTGCGAGCAAAGCGGCGGCTGGCGGCGGAACCTTCAGTTCGAGAGTGTTCACCGTCGGACCCTAGGTTCGGCTCAGTGGCCGTGCAAGGGTTCAGCCCTTTCCCGGAGCAACGGCTTGCTCAAGCAAGCTTGGCCGCAGCCTCGTCGTTTGCCTGCTGGCGCTTCTGCAGCATGCCGTGGATGCGCTCCTTCAGACGCTGCACGCGCTCCGGCCCGGCCTTCTCGGGACTGCCGGAATCGAAGGGCGGCTGCGGATCGTATTCGAGCGTGAGCTGGATCGACTTGGCGACCTCTTCGCCGGCCAGTTCGGCCACCAGGGTGAGCCCGAAATCGATGCCTGCCGTGACGCCGCCGCCCGAGATGCGATTGCGGTCGCGCACGACGCGCTCGGCCACCGGGATTGCACCGAAGGCCGGCAGGAACTCGCGTGACGACCAATGGCAGGCGGACTTGTAGCCCTTGAGGAGGCCGGCGGCGCCCAGCACCAGCGAGCCCGTGCAGACCGAAGTGACGTAGCGCGCCCCTTCCGCCTGCTTGCGCAGGAAGGCGAGCGTCTCCTCGTCGGTCATCAGCGCGACCTGTCCGCCGCCGCCCGGCACGCAGATCACGTCGAGCTGCGGGCAGTCGGCGAAGGTGGTCGTCGGCACGATCGAGAATCCGGAGTCGGTCCGCACGGGATCGAGCGTCTTCCAGATCATGTGAAGCTTCGCATTGGGCACGCGACACAGGACCTGGGCGGGCCCGGTCGCATCGAGCTGCGTGACGTCGGGAAAGAGCAGGATGCCGATGTGAACCGTGTCTGCCATGGGAATCTCCTTTGTTCGAACAGACACTAGAGGATCGAGCGTGTGGCAGAAATGACAAAGATCAGGTAATTTCCGCCAAATGACCAAGCCGCATCGCATCGCCATCCTGGCCTACGAAGGCTGCCAGCTCCTCGATGTCACCGGGCCCGCCGCCGTGTTCGGTGCGGCCAACGAGGGACTAGAGCGCCCCGCCTATGAGGTGGAAATCGTCTCGCCCGACGGCGGCCCGGTCACGTCCAACTGCGGCGTGGCGCTGGTGAGCAGGCGCTTCGGCGGCCAGTACGACACGCTGCTGGTGGCCGGCGGATCGCGCGGGCTCAAGGCCGTGATGGCGCGCGAGGACGTGCGGCGATGGCTGCTCAGGGTAGCGCCCCGGACGCGGCGCTTCGGGTCGGTGTGCACTGGCGCCTTCGTGCTGGCGGCCGCCGGATTGCTCGACGGCAGGAGGGTGGCCACACACTGGGCGAGCTGCCAGCGGCTCGCCGAGAAGTTCCCCGCCGTGACCGTCGATGCCGATGCGCTCTATGTCGTCGACGGCAAGGTCTGGACCTCGGCCGGCGTGACGACCGGCATCGACATGGCGCTGGCGCTGGTCGAGGCCGATCTCGGCGCGGCGACGGCCAACCTGATCGCGCGGCACTTCGTGCTCTACGCGCGGCGGCCGGGTTACCAGTCGCAGTTCAGCCCGTTGTTGCAGGTGCAGACCGAGGCCGATGCGCCGTTCGCGCGCCTGATCGAATGGATGCAGGCCCATCTCGACGAACCGCTCGACGTGCCGGCGCTGGCGGTCCGTGCGGGGCTGTCGGAGCGCAGCTTCTATCGCAAGTTCGTCGAGG
>JBILYJ010000003.1:0-32947 GCA_044377795.1 Reyranella sp.
GTTGCCGTGCGCATGCCAGTGATAGGCGAACAGGCCATGGGCACGACGCATGGCGAACTCGGCGCGCGTCACCGCGACATGGTTCTCGCCGCCCGTGTCGGCCGGTCGGGTGATGTAGCGGTGCGCGAACACCACGGGCGCATCGGGCGGCAAGAGGGCCCGCGCGCGCGCGAGGACCGAGTCCTTGCCGGCCCCGGAAGGACCCATGACATAGACCAGCGAACCTTCCATGTCCGTGCTCCGGTTCAGACGACGCGGTTACCCTCGCGCCACACGGACCGCACGATGGCCGCGCCGTCGACGGTGCGCACACGCACCAGGTCGGCGCGCCGCTCGGGAGCGATCTCGCCTCGATCGCCCAGACCGACGGCGCGCGCCGGATTGAGCGTCGCCAGGCGAACAGCCTGCGGCAGCGAAATGCCGATGCCGGACGAGGGCAGCTTGAACACGCTCTCCATCAGACTGGCCGGCACATAATCGGACGACAGGATGTCGACATGGCCGGCACGCAGCAGGTCGATGGCGGCGATGTTGCCGGAGTGCGAACCCCCAAGCACCAGATTGGGCGCGCCGACCAGGACCGCGAGGCCGGCGTCACACGACGCTTCGGCGGCTTCGCGGGTGGTCGGGAATTCGGCGATGGTCATGCCGTTGGCGACGGCTTCCTGGACGTGACCGTGGGTCGCATCGTCATGGCTGGCGATCGGCAGGGCGCGGGCCTGGGCGCGGCTCACGATCTCGCTGCGGTGCTTCACGGCATTGCGGTGGTGAAGCTCGGTGACGCGGGCCGAGAATTCCTCGAACTGCGCATCGGTCATCGCGTACTTGCCCTTGTAATATTGCTTCAGCTTCTCCGGATCGAGGAACTGGCGCTGGCCGGGCGTATGGTCGTTGATCGACACCAGGCCGACCAGCGGCAGGTCGATCCACTTGTCGACGGCTTCGACGGCATCGTCTGCCGTGATCTCGCACCTGAGATGGATGCGATGCTCCGCCCGCGTCATGCGCCGGTCGGTGGCAAGGCACACGGCCTCGATCATGCGTTCGCGATTGCTCACCCGGTCCGACTTGTCGTGGACGTCGCCCAAGGCCAGCGAATCGAACACCGTCGTGATTCCGGCGGCGCTGATCTGGGTATCGTGCGCCATGACCGCCGACACGCTCGGCCACTTCACGCCCGGCCGCGGGGCGAAGTGCTTCTCCATGTTGTCGGTGTGCAGTTCGACGAGGCCGGGCACGAGATAGTCGCCGTCGAGGTCGAGGGCACCTGCGGCATGGGAGCGTTCCATGGCGATCTCGACGATGCGTCTGTCGCGCACGACGACGGTGCCGTCGAACTCCGCGTCGGCGGTGACCACGCGGGCGTTGGTCAGGATGGTCTCGAAACTCATGGGGAAACTCCAGCCAGTGAGTCAGGGGGGAGGACTTCGTGCACCCGGGTCGCGACCGCATCGCGCACGTCGCCATCGTGGAAGATGCCGACGATGGCGGCCCCGGCGTCGCGCCGCTGGCAGATGAGCTCGACAACGCCGTCGCGGTTGGCGGCATCGAGCGAGGCGGTCGGTTCGTCGAGCAGCAGGATCGGATAGTCGACGATCAGCGAGCGGGCGATGTTGACCCTCTGCTGTTCGCCGCCGGAGAAGGTCGCGGGCGGCAGTGCCCACAGCCGCGCGGGAATGCCCAGCATGGCCAGCAGGAATTCGGCGCGCTGCCGCGCCTCGATGGGATCGGTGCCGCGCCGCCGGAGTGGCTCGGCCACGACATCGACGGCGGAGACCCGCGGGATCACGCGCAGGAACTGGCTGACGAAACCCATGGTGCGGTGACGCACGTCGAGCACGGTGCGCGGCTCGGCGCCGACCAGCTCCGTCCAGAGATCGTCCTGGCGCACGCGGATCGAGCCGCCATCGGCGCGATAGTTGCCGTAGAGCGAGCGCAGCAAGGTGCTCTTGCCGGCGCCCGACGGACCGACCAGCGCCAGGCATTCCCCGGGCGACACCGCCAGCGACACGTCGCGCAGCACGGGAAGCGACAGGCCGCCCTGGGCATGGACGGTGAAGGACTTGGCAAGGCCTGAGACGCGAAGGGCGGGTTGGGAGGATGTCATTTCACTCAGACCGGCAGGATCGAGGCGACGAGCATCTGGGTGTAGGGGTGCTGCGGATCGTCGAGCACCTGGTCGGTGAGCCCCTGCTCCACGACGGTGCCGCCCTGCATCACCATCAACCGGTGCGTCAGCAGCCGGGCGACGCCGAGATCGTGGGTCACCAGAACGACCGACAGGTGCAGCCCTTCGACCAGGCCGCGCAGCAGGTCGAGGATGCGGGCCTGCACCGAGACGTCGAGGCCGCCGGTCGGCTCGTCCATGAAGACCAGCCGGGGATTGCTCACCAGGTTGCGGGCGATCTGCAGACGCTGGCGCATGCCGCCGGAATAGGTGGTCGGCCGGTCGTCGAGACGCTCGACGTCGATCTCGACCCGACCCATCCAGTCGGCGGCCTGGCCGCGGATCTCGCCATAGTGGCGGGCGCCCACCGCCATCAGTCGCTCGCCGATGTTGGCGCCGGCGCTCACGCCCATGCGCAGTCCCTCGCGGGCATCCTGGTTCACGAAGCCCCATTCGGTGCGCGCCAGCAGGCGGCGGCGGGCTTCCGAGAGACGGTGCACGTCGACGCTGCCCGCCGAGCGGGTCTCATAGGTGACGGTGCCGCCATCGGGCAGGAGGCGGCCGGCCAGGCAGTTGAGCAGGGTCGTCTTGCCGGAGCCCGACTCACCCACGATGCCCAGCACCTCGCCGGGCCACAGGTCGAAGCTCACGTCGCGGCAGGCGATCCTGCCGCCGAAGCGCTTGCCGACGTCGCGCGCGGAGAGCAGCGGCGCGCTCATCGCCGGCTCTCGCAATAGTCGGTGTCGGAACAGACGAACAGACGCTTGCCGGTGTCGTCGACGATCATCTCGTCGAGGAAGCTCTCGGTCGAACCGCAGAGCTCGCAGCTCTCGGTCCAGGTCTCGACCTCGAACGGATGGTCGTCGAAGTCGAGGCTCTTCACCGGCGTGTGCGGCGGCACCGCATAGATGCGCTTCTCGCGGCCGGCGCCGTAGAGCTGCAGCGCCGGACTGCGGTCGAGCTTGGGATTGTCGAACTTCGGGATCGGCGAAGGACTCATGATGTAGCGCCCGTTCACCATCACCGGATAGTTGTAGGTCTTGGCGATGCGGCCGTGGCGGGCAATGCTCTCGTAGAGGCTCACCTGCATGACGCCGTATTCCGACAGCGCGTGCAGGGTCCGCGTCTCGGTCTCGCGCGGCTCCAGCATGCGCAGCGGCTCGGGGATCGGCACCTGGAAGACCAGGATCTGGCCGTCCGTCAGCGGCGTCTCGGGCACGCGGTGCCGCGTCTGGATGATGGTCGCTTCCTCGGTGTGCGTCGTGGTGGCGACCTGCGCTACCCGCGCGAAGAACCGGCGGATCGAGACGGCGTTGGTCGTGTCGTCGGCGCCCTGGTCGATCACCTTCAACGTGTCTTCGCGGCCGATGATGGCGGCGGTCACCTGGATGCCGCCGGTGCCCCAGCCATAGGGCAGCGGCATCTCGCGGCCGCCGAACGGCACCTGATAGCCCGGCACCGCCACCGCCTTCAGGATGGCGCGGCGGATCATCCGCTTGGTCTGCTCGTCGAGGTAGGCGTAGTTGTAGGTGCCGTCCTGTCCTTGCATGTCCTGGATCGTCGAGTCAGGCATGGTTCACTCCGCCGCCTGGGCGAGGCCGGCCTGCTCGCGGCGCTTCTCGACCTCGGCGCGCAGCATCCGCACCACCACCAGCTCGGACTGGAAATCGACATAGTGCGGCAGCTTCAGATGCTGCACGAAGCCCGAGCCCTCGACATTGTCGCTGTGGGCCAGCACGAATTCCTCGTCCTGGGCGGGCGAGGTCACGGCCTCGCCGAGCTCGTCGGCGCGCAGGGCACGGTCGACCAGGGCCATGGCCATCGCCTTGCGTTCGGCATGGCCGAAGGCCAGGCCATAGCCGCGCGTGAACTGCGGCGGCACGTCGTGCGAGCCGGCGAACTGGTTGACCATGTCGCACTCGGTCACTTCGATCTCGCCGATCTCGATGGCAAAGCCCAGCTCCTCCGGCACGAACGAGACCGGCACGTGGCCGTAGCGGATCTCGCCGACGAAGGGATGGTTGTTGCCGTAACCGCGCTGCGTCGAATAGCCGAGCGCCAGCAGGAAGCCCTCATCGCCACGCGCCAGGTTTTGCAGGCGCAGCGGCCGGCTGGCCGGCAGCACCAGCGGTTCCCGCGTCAGGTCGCGTGCTTCGCCGTCATCGTTGGACGGCGGCGGTTCGAGCAGGCCGTCGCGCTGCAGGATGTCGCCGACGCGCGGCAGGGCGTGGGTGGCATCGGCCGGCGCGGTCGGTGCTTCGGGGCGCTCGCCGGACGCGGCCAGCGAAAAGTCCAGCAGTCGGTGGGTGTAGTCGTAGGTGGGACCCAGCACCTGGCCGCCCGGCACGTCCTTGAAGGTCGAGGAGATGCGGCGCTCCGCCACCATGCGGGTGGTGTCGAGCGGTTCCGATGCGCCGAAGCGCGGCAGGGTGGTGCGATAGGCGCGCAGCAGGAAGATCGCCTCGATGAGGTCGCCCCGCGCCTGCTTGATGGCGAGCGCCGCGAGGCTGCGGTCGTAGCAGGAACCTTCCGTCATGACGCGGTCGACCGCGAGGCCGAGCTGCTGGTCGATCTGTTCGAGCGACAGCTCGGCAACATCGCGGTCGCCGCGGCGCTTGTCCGCCACGAGATCCAGCGAGTGGGCGATGGCGGTCTCGCCGCCCTTGACCGCGACATACATGGTCAGGCCTCCACGGCGACGCTGCGCGGCAGCGCGATGAGTTGGGATCCCGAGGCGAAGACGAGATCGACGCCGCAGGGAAAGAGCCCATGGTTGGCGGTCCAGGCCGGCCAGAAGCCGTCGCCCAGCCCGTCGATCGCGACGCGGACCTCGCCGTCGATGCCGGGACCCCGCCAGAGGGTGGTCGGGCCGCGGTCGAGCGCCGGCACCTCGATCACCAGCGTGGCGGCGCGGTCGGGATAGGCATCGGTGCCGATGGCGAAGCCGGCGAAGGGCTCGCCGCCGCCGCCGATGATCACGGCGAAGGTCGCGGCCTCGCGGGCCTGCACGATCGGCGTGCCGGCATGGAAGCGCAGGAAGTCGCGGACCTCCTGCTTGTCGAGCCCGGCTTCGAGCCAGAGCGGCGTCTCGCGATCGGCGAAGGTGAGCAGGAAGGCTGCGGCCGCCGGGCTGAGCGTTCCCGGTCCGGCCGGCGCATCCCGCAACTCGACGATGCGGCCGGGATGGGAGAAGGCGTCCAGCACCCCGCGGAACAGGCGCTGCGCATCGTGCGACGGATCGGCGAGGCCGGGGGCGAGGAGCGTCGTGCTCATGCGCCGGCCTCGCGCGCGACGGTGAAGAAGTCCACCCGTGTGGCGGCGGCCCGCGCGGCGATCAGGCGATGGCGCGCCTCGGCCTCGTCGGCGAGCGGCGTCACGATCCCGGCTTCGAGCGTCTCGACCCATTCGGCGCGCTGGCCCAGCGCATCCACCGCAGCGACGATCTCGGCATGCCGCGCATCGCGGCCGCGGACATAGCCGAAGCCCATCTCGCCGCTGTCGAGACGCACGGCGGCGCGCGTCACCGTCATTTCGCCGGCGCAGAAGGGAGCACCGGTGCCGGAGATGCGGCCCTGCACCATGACGAGGCCGATCTCGGGCCGGCGAAGAACTGTGTAGGGGGGCGTCAGCCCTACGGTCTTCCAGAGGGCTGCGAGCCGCGCGCCGGGCGCCTTTGCGAGCACGGAAAGCCAGCGCTGGCGGCGCGTGATCGTTGGGTTGGAGGACATGGGGCGCTCTCGAAAGAGGCGCACCTTCGTGGGGCTGCGTTACCGTTCCGAGGGCGTGGTGTTAAGTTCGTGTGACGGTCTCCGGCCGAGTGGCCCGACAGCCAACCCCTTGATTTAATTCAAATTTTGAGATGGGGCCGGCAGTTATCCTGCGCCGCCGGCCGGCACTGTAACCAGATTGTCATTTATTAGTCATATGAAGGAGACGTAGGGCCCCTAGATGACGGGCACTTCGATATTGAACGCAGGAGAATTCCCGTGAATTTGACCAAGATCGTCCTCGCGACAGCTTTCGCGCTCTCGCCCGCGGCTGCCTATGCCATCGACATTTCCGGTGCCGGCGCCACCTTCCCCTATCCGATCTATGCCAAGTGGGCCGACACCTACAAGAAGGAGACCGGCAACGGTCTCAACTACCAGTCGATCGGCTCGGGCGGCGGCATCAAGCAGATCAAGGCCAAGACCGTGACCTTCGGCGCCACCGACGCGCCGCTCACGGGCAAGGATCTCGAAGAGTCGGGTCTCGTCCAGTTCCCGATGGTGATGGGTTCCGTGACGCCGATCGTCAATCTCGAAGGCGTCAAGCCGGGCGAGCTGGTGCTCGACGGGCCGACGCTGGCGAACATCTATCTCGGCCAGATCAAGAGCTGGGACGATGCGGCGATCGCCAAGCTCAACCCCAGCCTCAAGCTGCCGAAGCAGGCCATCGTGCCGGTGCGTCGCTCGGACGGATCGGGTACGACCTACAACTTCGCCTACTACCTGGCCGAGGTGAGCCCGGAGTGGAAGTCGAAGGTCGGCGTCAGCACGGCGCTGCAGTGGCCGGTGGGCATCGGCGCCAAGGGCAACGAAGGCGTGGCCGGCAACGTGGCGCAGACCAAGGGCTCGATCGGCTATGTCGAGTACGCCTACGCCAAAGAAAACAAGATGACCTTCACCAAGATGATCAACAAGGCGGGCAAGGCCGTCGCCCCGGGCTCGGATACGGTGCAGGCCGCCGCGGCGAGCGCCGACTGGAACTCGGTGCCGGGCTTCGGCGTGATTCTGGCCAACCAGCCCGGCGACAAGTCCTGGCCGATGGCGGCCGCGACCTGGATCCTGATGTACAAGAAGCCGGAGAAGATGGCGGAGTCGGCCGAGGCGTTGAAGTTCTTCGCCTGGGCTTACACCAAGGGCGACGCCATGGCGGACTCGCTCGACTACGTGCCGATGCCCCAGAACGTCGTCAACGACATCATGAAGATGTGGGCGGCGGAAATCAAAGACGCCAGCGGCAAGCCGCTGTACTCGCCGACGAACTAGATGGTGACGGGGCGGGTGGCGACACCCGCCCCTCTTTCTTGGGGGGCTCATGGCTTCGGGGGAGCGCGACGTGAGTGAAGTTGCATTGAAGGGCGCAAGCGCGCCGGCGGCGGCGTCCGCTTCACGGGCGGCCGTGCTTCGACGCCTGAGATTGACGGACTCGATTTTCCACGGGCTGACGCGCGGCGCCTCGCTGGCGGTTCTCGCCCTGCTGAGCGGCGTCATCATCGCCCTCATCTATGGCGCGGCTCCCGCGCTCAGCACGTTCGGCTTCGGCTTCCTGTTCGACGAATCGTGGAACCCGGTGACCGAGCGGTTCGGTGCCCTGGCGCCGATCTTCGGCACCCTGGTCACCTCCTTCATCGCCATGCTGATCGCGGTGCCGGTCGGCCTGATGGTCGCTTTCTTCCTGACCGAGCTCTGCCCGATGATGCTGCGCCGTCCCATCGGCATCGCCATCGAGCTTCTGGCCGGTATCCCCAGCATCATCTACGGCATCTGGGGCCTGTTCGTCTTCGCGCCGTTCATGCAGCAATACGTCCAGCCTCTCTTCATCGATACGTTCGCCAACGTGCCGATCCTGTCGACGCTGTTCGCGGGCCCGCCCTACGGCATCGGCATGTTCACCGCCGGGCTCATCCTCGCGATCATGGTGCTGCCCTTCGTCACCTCGATTTCGCGTGACGTGTTCGACGCCGTGCCGCCGGTCCTCAAGGAGGCGGCCTACGGCGTCGGCTGCACGACCTGGGAAGTGTTCCGCTACGTCGTCCTGCCGTTCACGCGGGTCGGCGTGATCGGCGGCTTCATGCTGGGACTCGGCCGCGCACTGGGCGAGACGATGGCCGTCACCTTCGTGATCGGCAACGCCCATCACATCTCGGCCTCGCTGTTCGCGCCCGGCACGACGATCTCGGCCTCGATCGCCAACGAATTCACCGAAGCGGTGGGCGACCTCTACACCTCGGCGCTGGTCGCGCTCGGCCTCATCCTCTTCTTCATCACCTTCTGTGTACTGGCGATCGCGCGTTACATGCTGATGCGCCTGCAACAGCAGGGAGGAAAGTAACATCATGGCCATCACCGCCTCCAAGACGGCCGCCATGGACAGTCCGCTCTACGCGGGCCGCCGTCGCCGCAACGCCGTCGCCAAAGGCCTGGCTTTCGCCGCCACGATCTTCGGGCTGGGCTGGCTGGTCCTCATTCTCGGCGTGCTGCTCTATAAGGGTATCGGCGGCCTCTCGCTCTCGGTGTTTATGGAGAACACGCCGCCGCCGGGCGCCGCGGGCGGCCTGCTCAATGCGATCGTCGGCAGCCTGATCATGACGATCCTGGCGGTGCTGATCGGCACGCCGATCGGCATCCTCGCCGGCACCTACCTCGCGGAGTACGGCCGTCACGACAAGCTCTCGAGCGTCGTGCGCTTCATCAACGACATCCTGCTCAGCGCGCCGTCGATCGTGATCGGCCTGTTCGTCTACGAGATCCTGGTGGCGCCGATGGGCCACTTCTCGGGTTGGGCCGGCGCCGTCGCCCTGGCCGTCATCGTGATCCCCGTCGTCGTCCGCACGACCGAGGACATGCTGAGCCTGGTGCCCGACACGCTGCGCGAGGCGGCTGCCTCGATCGGCCTGCCGCGCGCCCACATGATCGTCCGCATCGCCTATCGCGCCGCACAGGCGGGCATCATCACCGGCATCCTGCTGGCCGTCGCCCGCATCAGCGGCGAGACGGCACCGCTCCTGTTCACCGCCCTGAACAACCAGTTCTTCAGCGTTAACATGGGCGCGCCGATGCCCAGCCTGCCGGTGGTCATCTTCCAGTTCGCCCTGTCGCCCTACGCCGAATGGCAGAAGCTCGCCTGGACCGGCGCGCTCCTGATCACCGTCACCGTGCTGGGTCTCAGCATCCTGGCCCGTTCGCTCACCTCCGCGAGGAAATCCTGATGTCCATGCAATCCACGGAAGCGCCCAGCGTCGCCGTTCCCGTCGCCAGCCATGCCAAGCTCGACGTCTCGAAGCTGACGCCCAAGATCACGCTCAAGAACCTCGAGTTCTTCTACGGCGACAGCCGGGCGCTCAAGGGCATCACCATGTCGCTCTACGCCAACAAGGCGACGGCGTTCATCGGGCCCTCGGGCTGCGGCAAGTCGACCCTGCTGCGCATCCTGAACCGCATGTACGACCTCTATCCCGGCCAGCGCGCCACCGGCGATGTGATGTTCGACGGCGACAACCTCCTGCGCGAAGGCCAGGACATCAATCTGCTGCGCGCGCGCATCGGCATGGTGTTTCAGAAGCCGACGCCGTTCCCGATGACGATCTACGAGAACATCGCCTTCGGCATCCGGCTGTACGAAAAGCTTCCCAAGTCGGAACTCGACGGCCGGGTCGAGCATGCGCTTCGCCGCGGCGCCATCTGGGAGGAGGTCAAGGACAAGCTGAACGCCAGCGGCCTCAGCCTGTCGGGTGGTCAGCAGCAGCGCCTCTGCATCGCCCGCACCGTGGCGGTGAAGCCCGAGGTCATCCTGTTCGACGAGCCGTGCTCGGCGCTCGATCCGATCTCGACGGCCAAGATCGAGGAACTGATCGACGAGCTGAAGCAGGACTACACGATCGTCATCGTCACCCACAACATGCAGCAGGCGGCCCGCGTCTCCGACTTCACCGCCTTCATGTACCTGGGCGAGCTGGTCGAGTTCGGCCCGACCGCGACGGTGTTCACCACCCCGACCGACAAGCGGACCCAGGCCTACATCACCGGCCGGTTCGGCTGAGCGGCGACGAGAACGAGAAGAAGGGACAAACGATGCCCGAACATACTATGAAGCGCTTCGACGAAGAGCTGGAGCGGCTGAGCGCCACGATCAGCGAGATGGGCGGCTTGACCGAAAGCCAGCTCGCCCAGGCGCTGCGATCCCTGCGCGACCGCGACACCGAGATCGCCGAGAAGGTGATCGTCGACGATCCCCGCGTCGACGCACTCGACGAGGCGGTGCAGGAGCAGACCGTGCGGCTGCTGGCCCTGCGCCAGCCGATGGCGGTCGACCTGCGCGTCATCCTGTCGTCGATCAAGATCGCCGCGGCGCTCGAGCGCATCGCCGACTATGCCAAGAACACCGCCAAGCGCAGCATCGTGCTGAGCCAGACCGCGGCGCCTACTTCGGCAATCGCCGGGATCGACCGGTTGGGCCGGCTGGTGCGCACGGCGCTCAAGGACGTGCTCGACGCATTCGCACAGGGCGACGTCGCCAAGGCCCGCGACGTGTGGGAACGCGACGAGGAGATCGACCAGGTCTACACCGGCCTGTTCCGCGAGCTGCTCACCTACATGATGGAGGATCCGCGCACGATCACCGGGTGCACGCATCTCATGTTCATGGCCAAGAACATCGAGCGCGCCGGCGACCATGTCACCAACATCGCCGAGCTGGTGAGTTTCCGCGCCACCGGCCATGGCTTCGAGGAGGACCGGCCGAAGGGCAGCGCGGCGATGTACGCAACGTCCGGCAATGTTGCGGGTCCGACGCCGTGACGATGGTCGCCACCAGCCCCGCGCGGCGTGACGCGCACACTTCCTCGATGAAGCCTCATGTGCTGGTCGTCGAGGACGAGACGGCGCTGGTCGAGCTGCTGCGCTACAATCTCGAGCAGTCGGGATTCCGGGTCGCGGTCGCCTATGACGGCGAGGAGGCTCTGCGCGCCGTGCAGGAGGACGTGCCCGACCTCATCCTGCTCGACTGGATGCTGCCCCTGATGTCCGGCATCGAGGTCTGCCGCCAGCTTCGCCGCCAGACATCGACCGCCAACGTGCCGATCATCATGCTGACGGCGCGCGGGGAGGAGGGCGACCGCGTGCGCGGCCTCGACGCCGGCGCCGACGACTATGTGCCGAAGCCGTTCTCGCCCACCGAGCTTGTGGCGCGCATCCGCGCCGTGCTGCGGCGCATCCGCCCGGCGCTCGCCGACGAGGCGCTGTCCTATGCCGACATCGTCATGGACCTGGTGGCCCATCGCGTGACGCGCGGTGGCAAGCCGCTCCATCTCGGTCCGACCGAGTTCCGCCTGCTGCGGCACTTCATGGAACATCCCGGTCGCGTCTTCTCGCGCGAGCAGCTGCTCGACTCCGTGTGGGGCAAGGACGTCTATGTCGAGGCCCGCACCGTCGACGTCCATATCCGGCGCCTGCGCATCGCGCTCAACGGCGACAACCATGCCGACGTGATCCGCACGGTTCGCGCCGCCGGCTACGCCCTCGATTCGACGCCGGGCTGATCCGCTACCTCGTGGCACGCCAGTTGTGCCGCCGGGTTTTCCACACACGCAGTAACGGCTTTGTAGCGTCGGGGGCCTAGACAGGGCTCGCCCGTTCCCTGCAGGCATCCCACGCCCCGCTCCCCGGAACGGGCCGGTTCCCCGGCTCGGGACGAATACCGCAGCCGAGCCACTGACCCCTCCTTCCGTCAGGAAGGAGGGGTTTCTTTTTCGAAGTGACGGCGCACGATCGCCGCCAGCACCAGCGCCGGCAGACCGAGCAGTGCGGTGTAGACGAAGAAGATCGCGTAGCCCCCGAACTTGTAGGTGGCGGTGAATTCTTCCTGCAGCCTGTCCACGACCCATCCGGAGGATCCGCCGAGCAGCTTGCCGGGCAGGGTCATGATCGAGGTGAAGAGCGCGTACTGCGTCGCCGTGTAGGCCGTGTTGGTCAGTCCCGACAGGAAGGCGATGAAGATCGAACCGGACATGCCGCCCACCAGGTTGTCGATGCTGATGGCGACCGTGAGGATCCTCAGGTCGGGCACGCCCACCCAGGCCAGCCAGGAGAAGGTGAGGTTGCTCGCCGCGATCAGGAACACCGCCGGCATCAGCAGCCTCGCCGCGCCGACGCGGAACACCAGCGCCCCGCCCAGCAGCGCGCCGAGGATCGTCATGACGAAGCCGTAGATCTTGGAGACGTCGGCGATCTGGTCTTTGCTGAACCCCATGTCGATGTAGAACGGGTTTGCCATGACGCCCATGGCGATGTCCGACAGCCTGAACAGGCCGATGAACAGCAGCAGCAGGACGGCCATCCAGCGGAAGCGCGCGAAAAAGTCGACGAACGGGCAGACGATGGCGCCGTAGACGAAGATCAGCGCCTTGCGGGCCCAGCCGGGCATGCTCCCGAGACCCGCGGCGAAGGCGGCGACCTTGCCTTCGAGCTCGGTCGTCCCGGCGGTGGCCCGGCGCTCCGGCTC
The DNA here is from genome assembly GCA_044377795.1 of Reyranella sp. Lineage (GTDB taxonomy): Bacteria > Pseudomonadota > Alphaproteobacteria > Reyranellales > Reyranellaceae > Reyranella. Next base: position 12,431 of record JBILYJ010000003.1, read on the forward strand.
CGAGATCAGGAGCGTCGTCACGATGCCGACGAGGCCGAGCGCCGCCATGGTCTGGTAGGCGGCCGTCCAGGAAACGAACTGGGCCACGTAGAGGGCGCCCGCACCGGCGGCGAGGACGGCGACGCGGTAGCCGAGCTGGTAGGTCGCGGCCGTCGCGCCCTGCAGGCTGGCATCGGTCGCTTCGATGCGGCAGGCATCGAGGGCGATGTCCTGGGTCGCCGAGGAGAAGGCGACGACCAGGGCGAACACGACCATCCACCACAGGTCGGTGCGCGGGTCGCAGAACGCCATGGCGAGCAGGCCGCCCACGATCCCGCTCTGGGCCAGCAGCATCCAGGAGCGGCGTCGTCCCAGCCAGCGGGTCAGCAGCGGCAGGGGGACGCGATCGACGACCGGCGACCAGACGAACTTGAACGAGTAGGTGATGCCGATCCAGCTGATGAAGCCGATCGCGGTGCGGCTGATGCCGTACTCGCGCAGCCACGCCGACAGCGTCGAGAAGACCAGCAGGAAGGGCAGCCCGGCTGAGAAGCCGAGAAACAGGAACTGGACGACGCGCGGATGGCGGTAGGTCGCGAGCGACTCCCGCCATCCCCTCGCCGGAGCGTCAGCGCTCAAACCAGGCCCTTCAGCGCCTGCTCCGGCCGGGCGCCGACATGGGAGATCACCTCGGCGGCCGCGATGCCGCCCAGGCGCGCGCATTCGGCCAGCGGCTTGCCGTGGGTGAAGCCGAACAGGAAGCCCGCGGCGTAGAGATCGCCGGCACCGGTCGTGTCGACGACCTTCGAGACGGGGGCCGCCGGGACCTCGTAGGTCTCGTCGCCCTTGATCACGACCGAGCCCTTCTCGCTGCGCGTGAGGGCGGCGATCTTGGCTTCCTTGCGTGCTTCGGCGAGCGCCTCTTCGAAGGTCTCGACCTCGTAGAGCGCTTTGATCTCGGCCTCGTTGCCGAACAGGATGTCGACCTTGTTGCGGATCAGGTCGCGGAACTCGTCGCGGTAGCGATGGACGCAGAAGGAATCCGACAGCGTGATGGAGACTTTGCGGCCCGCGGCGCGGGCGGCATCGAAGGCCTTGAGCACGGCCTGCTTGGCGGCCGGCGCGTCCCACAGGTAGCCCTCGACATAGGTGACCTGGGCCGAGGCGACGAGTTTGGCATCGATGTCTGCCGGGCCGAGGCCGGTGCAGGCACCCAGATAGGTGTTCATGGTTCGCTGCGCGTCGGGCGTCACCAGGATCAGGCAGCGCGCGGTCGCCGGACCGTCGGTCGCGGCCGGAGTCTCGAACGACACACCCGTCGCCTTGAGGTCGTGGCCGAACACCTTGCCGAGCTGGTCGTCGCGCACCTTGCCGATATAGGCACCCTTGCCGCCGAACGAGGCGATGCCGGCCATCGTGTTGCCGCAGGAGCCGCCGGACACTTCGATGCCCGGGCCCATCCCGGCATAGAGCTGCTCGGCCCGCGCCTCGTCGATCAGCATCATGCTGCCCTTCACCAGGCCGTGCTTGCCGAGGAAGGCGTCGTCGGAGCGCGAGATGACGTCGACGATGGCGTTGCCGATTCCCAGCACGTCGAAGGGGGCGGATGTCATGAAGTCTCCCACAAGGTCACAGTGAAACCAGGTGCATGCCCGGCTTGGTCTCTTCCAGCAAGGTCACGATGCCGGCGACCGTGAACGGCACGTCGGCCCGCAGGCTCGCGCGATCGATGTCGAGCGACCGCAGGCCCATTTCGCACACGATCAGGCGCGCGCCAAGCTCGATGCAGGCCTGCAGCAGCGTCTCGAAGTCGCCGACCCCGCGCGCGCGGTTGCTCGCGTCGCGCTCCCAGTCGCGCAGCGCCGGCGGAGAGCCCTGCAGGGCGCGGATGCCGCCCATGGTGAAGAACAGGACGGCCGGCTTGTTGACGGCCAGTGCGGCGGCCGCGAGGGCCAGCCCGTAGTGGACGCTCTCGTAGTCGTCGGAGCGCAGGATGACCGAAAGCCCGCTGTCGCTCACGGTGCCGCTCCCGCGCCGCAGGTCGGACACCCCGGTCGCTTGGTGACCGCCAGCGTCTCGAAGGAAGCATTGAGCGCGTCGTACATCAGGAGCGATCCCGAGAGCGAGCGCCCGACGCCCAGGATCTCCTTTACGATTTCGGTGGCCTGCAGCGTGCCCAGCGTGCCGGCCAGCGCCCCCAGAACGCCAGCCTGCGCGCAGCTCGGAACGGCTTCTTCCGACGGCGCCACGGGAAAGAGGCAGCGCAGGCAGGGATGTCCCGCGCCCTGCCACGCCTTGTAGGTCGAGATCTGGCCGTCGAAGCGCAGGATCGCCGCCGAGACCAGCGTCTTGCGCAAGCGGAAGCAGACGTCGTTCAGCAGATAGCGCGTGGCGAAGTTGTCGCTGCCGTCGGCCACCAGGTCATAGCCCTCGATGACCCGCCGGGCATTCTCCGCCGTGAGGCGTTCGTCGTGGGTCTGCACGCGCACTTCCGGATTGATCTCTTGCAGCGCGCGGCGTGCGCTTTCGACCTTGGAAACACCTACGTCGGATGTGCGGTGAATGACCTGTCGCTGCAGGTTCGAAAGATCGACCGTGTCATGGTCGATCACACCCAGCGTGCCGATTCCGGCCGCGGCGAGATACTGCAGGAGAGGTGCGCCGAGACCGCCGGCGCCGACGACCAGCACTTTCGCGGCGATCAGCTTCGACTGGCCGACGCCACCGATCTCCGCGAGCACGATATGTCGCGCGTAGCGGCGGATCTGCGTTTCCGACAGGTCAGGCAGCGATGTCATGGTCCGCTTATAGCATGGCGAGATGCCATGGATGCCTGTAGAGCCACCGCGCAATGAACACGACAACTCGTCCGACCCTGTCGCCACTCCTGCTGGCGGTGCTCGCGCTGTTGTCGGCCTTCACCCCGCTTTCGATCGACATGTACCTGCCGGCCCTGCCGGTGATCGCGGTCGACCTCCAATCGTCGGCCGGCGACATCCAGCTCACACTGTCGGCCTTCATGATCGCCTTCGGCGTGGGGCAGGTCTTCTATGGCCCCGCGGGGGACCGGTTCGGCCGCCGCCCGGTCATCCTGATCGGCCTGTTTGTCTACGTGCTGACGAGCATCGGGTGTGCGTTTGCCGCGGCGGCAGGCCATCTCATCGCCTTGCGCTTCCTGCAGGGCCTCGCCGCCTGCGGCGGCGTCGTACTGGCGCGCACGATGGTACGCGACCTTGCTGAAAAGGATCACGCCGCGCGCGCCATGTCGCTCATGATGGCCTGCACCTCCATCGCACCGATGCTGGCGCCGGTGATCGGGGGCCAGGTTATGTGGTTTGCCGGTTGGCGTGCCATCTTCTGGGTGCTCGCATCCGCCGGTGTGATTGCCTTCGTCGTCGCATGGTTCCACCTGCCCGAGACGCTGAAGCCGGAGTATCGCCAGCCGCTGGTCTTCACCCAGATCCTGAAGCGGTTCGGCGAGTTGCTTGGCACGCGCACCTTCATGGGCTACGCCCTGACCTCGTCCTTCATGTTCGCCGCCCTGTTCTCGTACATCTCGGGCTCGCCGTTCGTCTTCATCGAGCGTTACGGGATTTCGCCCCGCTTCTACGGCGTGGTGTTCGGCGGCATGGTGATTTTCATGACCATCGGCAGCCTGTTCAATGCGCGGTTCGTGCGCCTCCTGGGCGCCGGGCGCATCCTGCGCGTCGCGGTGATCGTGCCGGCCGTGTCCGGCGTGGCGGCGATGGTCATGGGCTGGATCGAGGCACGGTACGGCACGATCGGCCTGTGGCCCTTTCTGGTCTGCATGGTCTTCCAGATCGCGACGCTGAGCCTGATCGCGCCGAATTCGACCGCGATGGCGATGCAGCACTACCCGCACATGGCGGGCACGGCGTCGTCGCTGATGGGCGTCATGACGTTCGGCACCGGCGCGATCTTCGGCGCCATCGTCGGGCAGACCTTCGATGGCACCATCGCACCGATGACGACCGCGATGGGCGTCGCGGGCATCCTCTGCCTCGTTTCTCACCGCGTGCTGGTGCGGCGAGGGTAACTCAGCGTCGCAGATCGACCGTCAGCAGATCGCCGCGGTCGTTGCCGACGGCGAGCTTGAAGCCGTCGGGTGACCAGGCGAGGCAGGTGATGGCGGAGCCGTCGGCCATCTTCAACACGACCGAGCGCCTGGTCCGGATGTCGCCGAGCTGGAGCTCTCCCGAATCGTAGCCGCCCGCCACGAACTCTGCAGACGGGTGAGCCGCGACCACGGTCATGAGGCCGGCGCCCTCGTCGCCGAACTGCAGCGGCGGCTTGCCTTCGGGGCCCTTGCCGGCGAACGGCCAGGCGGTGAACACCGGCTGCGAGGAGGTGTAGAGGTAACGCGCGTCTGCCGTCCACGACAGCGACTTCACCTTGGCGGGATAGCCCTGCATGCGCATGTCGGTGGCCTGCGCCACGCGCCAGACATGGATGTCGTTCTCCTGCGTGCCGGTGGCGATGAACTTGCCGTCGGTACTCCAGCGCAGCGCCACGTGGCTGCCCTGCCAGGCGAAGCGGCGCGGCGGCAGGGCGACGTCCTTGCTCAGGCTCCACACGGTGATGCCGCCGTAATGCGCGCAGGCGACCCGGCTGCCGTCCTTGCTGAAGTCGAGCCCGGCCACCGTGCTGGGATGCGGACCGAACTCGCGGACCTCGCCGTCGCGGAACAGGAACATGGTCTTGCCCGCCGAGGCCGCGACCGCGCCCGTCTTGTGGGCGACGAGATGCTCGAACCACTTGCCCTTCTGCGCCAGCAGTTCCGTCGCCGCGCCGTCGGCGGCGATGCGCAGCACGCGGCCGTCGTCGCCGCCGCTCACGAAGCCGTCGCCCGCCGGATCGCCGACGATCGAGAGCACGACACCCTTGTGCAACGGCACCGCCGCATCGGGCGCGGCTGCCTTGACGTCGGCCGGCAGGAGACGGACGCAGCCGTCACCCAGCGCGAAGGCGACGGTCGTGCCGTCGCGATTGAAGGCGCAGGCGGCGACCGGAGCGTCGGTGGCGAGGGAGCGGGCCGGCGGCAGCGTCTGCTGCCAAGCCGGGTTGGCGAGATCGATCTTCACGGGATTACTTCAGGCAGTCGTCGAAGCCGCGCTGGAGATTGTCGCCGTCGAGGTTGCGGCCGATGAACACCAGCTTGCTCGACCGCTTCTCGCCGTCCTTCCACGGCGTGCCCCAGTCACTGTCCATCATCATGTGGACGCCCTGGTAGACGTAGCGGCGCGGTGCGCCGTCGATGGCGAGGATGCCCTTGCTGCGGAAGATGTCGCCGCCCTTGATCTGCAGCAGGGCGCCCATCCACTTCTGGAACCTGTCGGGATCGACCGGCCGGTCGGCGGTGATCGACAGGCTCCGGACCTCGTCCTCGTGGTGATGGTCGTGGCCGCTGTGCAGGAAGTCCGGCTCGAACTCGAGGATGCGACCGAGATCGAACGCGCCCTTGTCGAGGATCGCGTCGAGCGCGATCTGGCTCTTCTCTGTGCGGAAAATGCGGGCGTAGCGGTTGATGCCGCGGATCCTGTCCTCGACCTTTGCGAGTTCGTCGGCACTCACCAGGTCGGTCTTGTTGAGCAGGATCACGTCGGCGAAGGCCACCTGCTGCTCGGCCTCGGTGCCCTGCTCGAGCTGGCCGAAGAAGTGCTTGGCGTCGATGACCGTGACGATGGCGTCGAGCCGCGTCCTGGCCTTGACGTCCTCGTCGGTGAAGAAGGTCTGCGCCACCGGTCCGGGATCGGCGAGGCCGGTCGTCTCGACCAGGATGCCGTCGAACTTGTCCTTGCGCTTCATCAGCCCTTCGATGATGCGGATCAGGTCGCCGCGCACGGTGCAGCAGATGCAGCCGTTGTTCATCTCGAAGACTTCCTCGTCGGCATTCACCACGAGATCGTTGTCGACACCCAGCTCGCCGAACTCATTCACGATGACGGCGTATTTCTTGCCGTGCTGCTCGCTCAGGATGCGGTTGAGCAGCGTCGTCTTGCCGGCGCCGAGATAGCCGGTCAGCACGGTGACAGGCACTTGCGCCGATGTCTGGGGAGTGGCCATGGAAATGTCCTCGAAATTGGCCCCTGAGATAGGGCTCGCGTTCCGCCAAGTCTAGGGCCGCCAAGTCTAGGGTCGCCAAGTCTGGGGCCGCCAAGTCTAGGGCCGCTCGCCCCGGATCAGCTTGGGCAGGTCGCCGACCAGGCCCATCGCATGTCGCACGAAGAACTTGCGCAGTGCCGGCACGCGGTTCACGGCGGCAAGACCCGCATCGCGCACCAGGCGGAGCGGCGCGATGTCGTTGGAGAACAGCCGGTTCAGCAGGTCGGTGGCGGCGACCATCGTGAGATTGTCCGCCCGGCGCCATTGCGCGTAGCGCTCCAGCGTATCGGCGCCGCCGACGTCGAGACCGAGGCGCTTGGCGTCGACCAGCACCTCGACCAGCGCCGCGATGTCGCGAACGCCGAGATTGTAGCCCTGGCCTGCGATCGGATGGATGCCGTGCGCGGCATCGCCCACCAGCACCAGGCGCGTGTCGATGTAGCGCTCGGCATGGACGAGGCGCAGCGGATAGGACCAGCGCGGTCCCGCCGGCGCCACCGGCCCCAGATGGTCGCCGAACCGCCGCGCGAATTCCGCCTGGAAGCGCGGTGCGTCGAGCTCGAGCAGGCGGCGCGCGAGATCGGACCGTTCGGTCCACACGATCGACGAGCGGTGCTCGCCCGCAGGCCCGTCCGTCATCGGCAGGATGGCGAAGGGACCGCCGGGCAGGAATTTCTCCTGGGCGACGCCGCGATGGGGCTGGTCATGGTGCGCCACCAGGACGATGGCGATCTGCTCGTACGACCAGCTGCGCGCGCCGATGCCGGCCTCCTCGCGCATCGAGCCGAAGCGGCCCTCGGCCGAGGCGATCAGGCGGGCGGCAAGGCGCCGGCCGCTCTTCAGCACCAGACCGGCGCGATCCGGCCCGCGCTCGCTCTCGACCACCTCGTCGGGCGAGACGAGTTCGACCTTCGGGCAGGCGGCGAGCCGGCGCAGCAGGGCGGCACGGAGGAACCGGTTCTCGACGATCCAGCCCATCGGCGCCGCGTTCTCACCGTCTTCGGCGGCTTCGCGATGGTCGAAATGGAGGAAGAACGGGCTCGCGCGCCCGTCGTGGCCGGCATCGGAGATCCGGATGTCGCGGATCGGCTCGGCTTCGGGGGCAATCTCGTCCCAGAGGCCGAGCGCGGCGAACAGGCGCTGGCTGGTGAAGGCAACGGCGGTGGTGCGACCGTCGAATCCCGGCTGGGTCAGGGTGGCAAGCGGGACGCGATCGATGAGGGCGGTCGAAAGACCCGCTTCGCCGGCCGCCAGGGCAAGAAGGCTGCCATTGAGGCCCGCGCCGACGATGGCAAGGTCGAAAGGGGGGGTGCCGGAAGGACGACTATCCATCGAAGATAGATGGCAGCCGCCCCGCAGGGCGGCAACCCTCTATGGTCAATGCGACGCGGCCCATGAGGGGCCGCGCCGGTATGGCTGGATCAGAACGTCTTGGCGATGCCGATGATGACGCGGCTGGCGCAGTTTTGCGTGCCGAGGCAGTCCTGGACGCTGAGGTTGGTGCCGGTGTAGGCGGCGGAGAGGTCGAAGCCGTAGACGGAGACGACGAGGCCGAGCTGCCAGTCCCAGTAATTGTTGCTGGGAATGCCGTAGTTCGTGAAGCGCTCGACATACTGGTTGCCGATCGTGCCGAAGGCCTTGAACGCCACGTTTTCGTTGACGTGGAGGAACGGCATCGGAACGGTGACGGAGGCCCACTTGTACCAGGCGTTGCCGGAGTTGGCGAAGAAGTTGGGGCTGTAGCGGACGGCGGCGCTGACCTGGGCGACGCCGAAATCGTATCCGGCGACGAGGCCGAATTCGTTGAAGTCGTAGAACAGGTTCGAGGGCGCGCCGAGGTAGTTGTAGCGGATGTAGCCCAGGTCGAAGGTGAGCTTGTCGTCCATCAGCTTGAGCTTGAGGCCGGTGACGACGTCGATTTCGGCCCACGTACCGGTGTTGGGGAAGTCGACGTTGGAGCCCCAGGCGCCGACATAGGCGCTGAGCGGGATCTTCTCGCTGACGGTGGGGGTTTCGTAGCCGAGCGAGCCCTGGACGGCGACCTGGCGCTGGGTCTGCGAGATACCGCGATAGGAGTACTCGTTGAGGACGGCGAGGCCCGCGGTGAAGGTGCCGCCGAACGGAGCCTTCCAGGTCTCCTTCTCCGGAGCCGCCGGCGTGGTCGCCGCATTGGGCGTACCCTGCGCCACCTGCTGATCCTGCGTGACCGTAACGGTCTGCGGATCTGGCGTGCCCTGTGCATAGGCGGCACTTGCTGCGCAAATCGTGATCAGCGCGGTAGCCAGAACAGCGGATTTTTTAAGCAACACAACCACCCCCAAACACTTATGACTTGTTTCCGCCTCAATCCCCGCAATCGCCGTGCCAAGTCCCTTTGACATTCATGCCGTGGCACTTGGCACGACGCTTGCTCTCGACAAATTGAACTTTGGGGCGGGTGCCGCTCCGTTGGAGGACAGGCGCAAATGAAAATGATCGTGGCAATCTTCAAGCCCTTCAAGCTGGACGAGGTCAGGGATGCCCTGACGTCGCTCGGCATCCAGGGATTGACCGTGAGTGAAGTGAAGGGGTTCGGTCGGCAGAAGGGCCAGACCGAGATCTACCGCGGCGCAGAGTACGCCGTGAGCTTTCTGCCGAAGGTGAAGATCGAGGTCGTGATCGACGACGCCATGGTCGAGCGCGCGGTCGAGACCATCCGCAAGGCGGCGGGCACCGGCAAGATCGGCGACGGCAAGGTGTTCGTCATGCCGGTCGAGCAGGCGATCCGCATCCGCACCGGCGAGTCCGGCACCGAAGCGCTGTGATCCGACACCACAATCAACTCGAGAACCAGGGGACAACGATGAAGTTCAAGACCAACTCGGTGCTCGCCGGCGTGGGGGCGGCCGCGGTGCTGCTCCTGCCGGCGCTGGCGCTGGCCCAGGCCGCCGCTCCGGCCGCTCCGGCGGCGGCTGCCGCGCCGAAGTTCGATACCGGCGACACGGCGTGGATGCTGACCGCGACGGCGCTCGTATTGATGATGACCATTCCGGGTCTCGCGCTGTTCTACGGCGGCATGGTCCGCAAGAAGAACGTGCTGTCGACGGTGATGCAGAGCTTTGCCATCACCTGCATGATCTCGGTCCTGTGGCTCATCGTTGGTTACAGCCTGGCCTTCACGCCGGGCAGTTCGATCGTCGGCGGCCTCGGCCGCATCTTCATGTCGGGTCTTGCGCTCGACAGCGTGCATGATCTCGCCAAGACGGTTCCCGAGACCGTCTTCATGTGCTTCCAGCTCACCTTCGCCATCATCACGCCGGCGCTGATCGCCGGCGCCTTCGCCGAGCGCATGAAGTTCTCGGCCATGATGTGGTTCATGGCGCTGTGGTCGCTGATCGTCTACGCGCCCATCGCCCACTGGGTGTGGGGCGGCGGCTTCCTCGGCGACTGGGGCGTTCTGGACTATGCCGGCGGCACCGTGGTGCACATCAATGCCGGCGTGGCGGGCCTCGTCTGCGCCCTCGTCATCGGCAAGCGCAAGGGCTTCGGCACCGAGAACATGGCGCCGCACAACCTCGTCTACTCGGTGATCGGCGCCGCCCTTCTGTGGGTGGGCTGGTTCGGCTTCAACGCCGGCTCCGCTGTCGGCGCCAGCCCCAACGCCGGCATGGCGATGGCGGTCACCCAGTTCGCCTCGGCCGCGGCGGCTCTGGCCTGGATGTTCGCGGAGTGGGTGACGCGCGGCAAGCCGTCGGTGCTCGGCATCATCTCGGGTGCCGTCGGCGGTCTCGTCGCCATCACCCCGGCTTCGGGCTTCGTGACACCGATGGGCGCGCTGGCCATCGGCATCATCGCCGGCCTGGTCTGCTTCTGGGGCGCCACCGGCCTCAAGAAGGCGATGGGCTACGACGACTCGCTCGACGCGTTCGGCGTGCACGGCATCGGCGGCTTCGTCGGCGCCATCCTGACCGGCGTGTTCGCCGTGGAAGTGATCGGCGGCGAGGGCAAGAAGGGACTGATCGACGGCAACGCCGGCCAGGTCCTGACGCAGCTCTGGGGTTCGCTGGTCTGCATCGCCTGGTGCGCGATCGCCACCTTCATCATCCTCAAGATCGTCGATGCCCTGATCGGGCTGCGCGTGACGACCGAGGAAGAAGTCGAAGGTCTCGACATCAACCTGCACGGCGAGACGATCCACTAGGACCGTCTCCTCGTCGAGATCGGGAACCCCTCTCTCCTCCTGGTTCCCTCTCATCCGCCGCACCGTGTCGCGGCGGACCCTTCGGGCCCGGCGAGCTTCTCGCCGGGCCCTCTTTCTGTCCGGCGTTTGACGGCGCGAACGCGAGACGCCAGTCTGTCGGGCAGAGCCGTAAGGGCAGGAGGAGAAAACAGATGAAGCTCGTGTCCGCCATCATCAAACCGTTCAAGCTCGACGAGGTGCGCGACGCGCTGACCGGCGTCGGCGTGTCGGGTCTGACGGTGAGCGAGGTCAAGGGCTTCGGCCGCCAGAAGGGACAGACCGAGATCTATCGCGGCGCCGAGTATCTCGTGAGCTTCCTGCCCAAGGTGAAGATCGAGATTGTGGTCGACGACGGCCAGGTCGAGCGCGCCGTCGAGGCCATCCAGAAGGCCGCACATACCGGCAAGATCGGAGACGGCAAGATCTTCGTCACGGCGGTCGAGCAGGCCGTGCGCATCCGCACCGGCGAGTCGGGGTCCAACGCTCTATAGGGCGATCCAGCGCTCAAGAAGAAACGACAAGACCAAGACAAGACGACAATAAGCAAGACAAGGCACGGGGGAGAAAATGAACAAGACGGCCCTGCGCTTCGGCGCTTTTCTGGCGTGCCCGATGACGTTCGCTCCGGCGGCCTGGGCCGCAGACAAGCCGCAGATCGATACCGGCGACACCGCGTGGCTTTTGATGGCCACGGTGCTGGTGCTGATGATGAACATTCCAGGCCTGGCCCTTTTCTATGCCGGCATGGTGCGCAAGAAGAACGTGCTGGCGACGTCGGTCCAGGCCTTCGCCGTGGCAGCTCTGGTCACGGTCCTTTGGTTCGCGGTCGGCTATTCGCTGGCCTTCACCGACGGTGGTGGCCTGAACGGGGTGATCGGCTCGCTTTCGCGTGCCTTCGGCCAGGGCCTGCTGGGAAGCGTTCACGAGCTGGCCAAAACCGTGCCGGAGAACGTTTTCCTGATGTATCAGGCGACGTTCGCGGTGATCACGCCGGCCATCATCGCCGGTGCCTTTGCCGAGCGCATGAAGTTCTCGGCGATGATGTGGTTCATGGGCCTGTGGCTGCTGTTCGTTTACGTGCCCGTGGCGCATTGGGTGTGGGGCGGCGGCTTCCTCGGTGTGGCAGGGGTGCTCGATTTTGCGGGTGGACTCGTCGTCCACCTCAATGCCGGCATTGCGGCGCTGGTTTGCTGCGTGGTGATGGGCAAGCGCCACGGCTACGGCCAGGAATACATGGCGCCGCACAATCTCGTGCTGACGCTGATCGGCACGTCGCTGCTGTGGGTCGGCTGGTTCGGTTTCAATGCCGGCTCGGCACTCGCATCAGGCGAGTTGGCAGGCAGCGCGATGTTGAACACGCATATCGCAGCGTCCGTGGCGGCTTTGGTCTGGATGGCCATAGAATGGGCAACTCGCGGCAAGCCGTCGGTGCTGGGCATCCTGACCGGCGCCGTTGCAGGCCTCGGCATGATTACTCCGGCTGCAGGCTACGTGGAGCCGTGGGCTGCGTTGGTGATCGGCGTCATCGCCGGCTCGGTCTGCTACTGGGCATCGATCGTCCTGAAGAACAAGCTGGGCTACGACGATTCGCTCGACGCGTTCGGCGTCCATGGGGTCGGCGGCATCGTGGGCTCGATCCTGGTTGGCGTCTTCGCCACCCGCACGATCAATGACGTGGCCAAGGGCCAGCCGGTCGGCCTGGTCGACGGCAATGGCGGCCAGATCCTGACCCAGCTTTATGGTGTGCTCGTCATCGGTGTGTTCTGTGCCGTGGTCACGTGGGTGATCCTCAAGATCCTCGATGCGGCAATCGGGCTCAGGGTCACTCAAGACGAGGAAGTCGAAGGCCTCGACACCGCGCTTCACGGTGAGCGCGTCCAGTAGCGGCGCAGCGGCGACTACCGCTTGTGGTTCGGCAGGGAAGGGGCCCCAACCCCTTCCAGTGCTTGAAGAAACAAGCCTATTCCCTTGTTGTGATTGGCTAATCTGTTCCGTAGAATGTGGCGATAGGCTGGTCGCCCTCGGCCGGCACCGTGGCATTTTTCCGGCCGCTTTGGCCCATTGGGAACGAGAATGTTCAATCCGCGCCTGACCGAGACGCTGACCGATTTCCCATTTGCGCGGTTGAACGCCCTCATCGCTCCCATCGCGCCGCCGGCGCATCTGTCGATGATCAACATGTCCGTGGGCGAGCCACAGGGCGCGATGCCGGCATTCGCGCGGCAGATCGTGATCGACGAAGTCGACGGCTGGAACCGCTATCCGCCCAACCAGGGCCTGCCCGATCTCAATCTCGCGATCTGCGAATGGCTGACGCGCCGTTACAAGCTGCCTCAGGGCCTGCTCGATCCCAACGTGCACGTTCATCCGACGGCCGGCAGCAAGGAAGGCGTCTACATCATCTCGACGGTGGCGACGCCGCAGGAGAAGGGCGGCGGCAAGCCGATCGTCGCGCTGCCCAATCCTTTCTACCAGGCCTATCTCGGCGGGGCCGTCCTGTCCGGGGGCGAGCCGCTGCTGGTCAACGCCGAAGCTTCGAACGGCTTCCTGCCGGACTATGAGAGTCTCGATGAAGCGACCTGGCAGCGCCTGTCGGTGGTCTATCTCTGCTCGCCGGCTAATCCGCAGGGCGCGATCGCCAGCAAGGAGTATCTGCAGAAGCTGCTGAGGCTTTGCCGGAAGTACGACACCGTGCTGGCCGTCGACGAGTGCTACGCCGAGATCTACACCGGCGCCCCGCCGCCGGGTGCGCTCGAAGCCGCCCTCGAGATCGACGAGACCGGTGGCAGGGACCCGTTCCACAATCTCGCGGTCTTTCATTCGCTGTCGAAGCGGTCGAACGCGGCGGGCCTGCGCTCGGGCTTCATGGCCGGCGACCCGAAGCTGGTCGCGATGGTGCTGCGCTGGCGCAGCTATGGCGGCCCGCAGATTCCCTTCGCCGTCCAGAAGGCGTCGGCCGCGCTGTGGCGCGAGGAGACGCATCCGGTCCAGACGCGCGAATGGTACGTGAAGAACTTCCGGATCGCCGAGCAGATCCTGCACAACCGCTTCTCCTACTACACGCCGGGCGGCGGGTTCTTCCTGTGGCTCGACGTCGGCGACGGCGAGGAGGCCACGCGCAGGCTGTGGGGCGAGGCGCACGTCAAGGTGCTGCCGGGCGCCTATGCCTGCCGCGAGACCAATGGCGTCAACATTTCCCATCGCTACATCCGCGTGGCGCTGGTGCATGACGAGAAGACCACCCGCGAGGGGCTGCAGCGCCTCGCGTCCGTTCTGTAGGGAGCGCCACCGCGCATGGCCATGCTGAGCCTCTCTTCAGCGTTGCAGCCCAGGACCTCCATCCTGCCGGAGGGCGGGCGCGATTTCCTGCGCCGTCGCATGATGGAGATCGTCGGCGTTGCCACGGCGGGGTTCGGCCTCGCGCTGATGATGGCGCTGTTCACCTACAGCCCCGGCGATCCCTCGCTGAACCACGCGACGGCGCGGGCGCCCAACAACCTGCTCGGCCTGCCCGGCGCCTACATCTCGGACCTTCTGCTGCAGACCTTCGGCCTTGCCATCATCCTGGCGCCGGTCGCCTTCATCACCTGGGGCGTGCGTATGGTGCGCACCCATCATCTCGGCTTCTTCGGGCTGCGCCTCTCGCTGCTCCTGCTGGCGCTGCTGATGATGAGCGTGGCCTGCGTGGGCCTGGGCGACGTGGGCGGTGCCGCCACCCATGCCGGACCGGGCGGGCTGGTCGGGCTGGCCCTGGTCGGCCGCTTCCGCGAGCTGGTACTCACCCATTCGAGCGGCGGCGCGCTCACTTTCATCGAACCTGCCGCGGCAGCCCTCGCCTTCATCGCGATGGCCCCGGCGCTCGGCATGAACCGCACCGACCTGCCGCTGATCTTCCGCATCCTGCGCGCGCCCTTCCTGTGGGTCGTGTGGGGCATGCGCGCGGCCGTCGGCCTGTGGCGCGGCAAGCCGCAACCGCTCGACGAGGAGAACGAGCCGCCGGCGCCGCACATCGGCTACGCCGAGATTCCGGGCGAGATCGATGCCAGTCAGTACGATCCGGCGCGCTTCGAGCCCCGCTACGAGCAGATCCCCGAGGAAGGCGCGGTGCTGCCGGCGCGCGACTCGCTGATGGTCGATGCGCCCTATGCCCCGATCGAGCGGCCGGCCGACGACATCCCCGAGGCGCCCGGTGGTCTGCGCATGCACTCGCCGGCCCTGGACGAGGCCGCACCGTCCCGCGTGCAGGAGCGCACCTTCCTCAGTCGCCTGACCGGCGGCCTGCGAATCGAGCCCTTCATGCGGCGCCCGGCGACGGCCACCGCGGCCACTACGGAACGTATCGAGCCGGGCTTCGCCGGTTACGAGGCCGCGCCGCCGCCTTCGCCGGCACACTACCGGCAGCCGATTGCCGACGAGGAGTTCGAGGCGTCGCCACCGGCCGAGGTCGCGCCGCTGCATCCGCCCGTCGCCGAAGAGAGGACGGACGAAGAGACCGACGAGAATCCGTTCACGCCCGACAATGCGCTCGACGTCGAGCCGCCGGCCGCCGCGCCGCCGGCGCCTGCGGGCGTGAAGATCGTGCCGCGCAAATCGGCCGCGCCGCAGGGCAAGCGCGCCGCCAAGGCCGGGCAGCGCGAGCTGGCCCTCGGGGCCGAGTACCAGCTGCCGCCGCTCGACATCCTGTCGCTGCCCTCGAGGGTCAACGCCCAGCCGAAGATCGACGAGGAAGCGCTGGAGCAGAATGCGCGCCTGCTCGAGACGGTGCTCGACGATTTCGGCGTCAAGGGACAGATCGTGAAGGTGCGGCCGGGTCCGGTCGTGACCCTCTACGAGCTCGAACCGGCGCCCGGCACCAAGTCGAGCCGGGTCATCGGTCTCGCCGACGACATCGCCCGCTCGATGAGCGCGGTCTCCGCGCGCGTCGCCACCGTGCCGGGCCGCAACGTCATCGGCATCGAGCTGCCCAACGCCAGGCGAGAGACGGTGTTCCTGCGTGAGCTGCTGTCGACCAAGCACTACGAGGATGGCCGCCTCGGCCTGCCGCTGGCGCTGGGCAAGGACATCGGCGGCGATCCGGTCATCGCCGACCTCGCCCGCATGCCGCATCTGCTGATCGGCGGCACCACCGGCTCGGGCAAGTCCGTGGCGGTCAACACCATGATTCTGTCGCTGCTCTACCGGCTGACGCCGAATCAGTGCCGCTTCATCATGATCGACCCCAAGATGCTGGAACTCAGCGTCTATCAGGACATCCCGCACCTGCTGACGCCCGTCGTCACAGAGCCGCGCAAGGCCATCGTCGCCCTCAAGTGGGTCGTGCGCGAGATGGAAGACCGCTATCGCGCCATGAGCGCGGTCGCGGTGCGCAACATCGCGGGCTACAACGAGAAGCTCGCCGAGACGGCGCGCAAGGGCACGTCGCTTACCCGCAAGGTCCAGACCGGCATCGATCCCGAGACGCGCAAGCCCACCTTCGAAGACGAGGAGATGGACCTGACGCCGCTGCCCTTCATCGTCGTCATCATCGACGAGATGGCCGACCTGATGCTGGTCGCGGGCAAGGAGATCGAGGCGACCGTGCAGCGCCTCGCGCAGATGGCGCGCGCTGCCGGCATCCATGTGGTGATGGCCACCCAGCGGCCGTCGGTCGACGTCATCACCGGCACCATCAAGGCCAATTTCCCGACCCGGATCTCCTTCCAGGTGACGTCCAAGATCGACAGCCGCACCATCCTGGGCGAGCAGGGCGGCGAGCAGCTGCTGGGCCAGGGCGACATGCTCTACATGGCCGGGGGCGGCAAGATCGCCCGTGTCCACGGCCCCTTCGTCAGCGACGGCGAGGTCGAGGAGGTGGTCCGCCACCTGCGGGCCCAGGCCGCGCCAGCCTACATCGAATCGGTCACCGACGATCCCGACGGCGAGGGCTCGGGGACCGGATTGCCGGGCGACGCCGAGGAAAGCGAGAGCGACCAGCTCTACGACCAGGCCATTGCCCTGGTCGCCCGCGAGCGCAAGTGCAGCACGTCTTTCATCCAACGTTATCTCCAGATCGGCTATAACAGGGCCGCCCGCATCGTCGAGCGCATGGAGCGCGAGGGCGTGGTCAGCTCCGCCAACCATGTCGGCAAGCGCGAGGTCCTGGCCCGCGACATCGACGACCGGGAGCGCTGAACGTCCCGTCTGACCGAGGGGCGAACGAGGTAGGATGACAGATCAAGCCCCGCCCGGATCGACTTCCGGGACCCCGGCCGCGAAGACTCCTGGTGCGCAGAGCGCCGTCGGGGCGGCTTCGGTCCGGCACCGCCGCCGTTTCCCGCTGGTCTGGCTGGTGCCGATCGCGACGGCGCTGATTGCCGGCTGGCTGGCGTGGGACGCCTTCTCCAAGCGCGGTCCCGTGATCACCGTGTCCTTCGACACGGCCGCCGGCCTCACAGCCGGTCAGTCGCAGCTCAAGTACCGCAATGTCGTCATGGGGACGGTGAAGACCATCACCATTCCCCCCGACCTGTCGAAGGTGCTGGTGACGATCGAGACGGTGAAGGAAGCCGAGCCGCTGCTCACCGACAAGACGATCTTCTGGGTGGTGAAGCCGCAGCTCTTCGCCGGTAACATCTCCGGTCTCGAGACCATCCTGTCCGGCTCCTACATCGGCATGCGTCCGTCAACCGAACCGGGCGCCGACAAGCGCGACTTCGTGGGCCAGGAGGATCCACCGATCCTGCAGGCCTCTGTGAGGGGCACCACGTTCCGGCTCGATTCGCGTCGGCTGGGCTCGATCAGCCTCGGCGCCCCGATCTTCTTCCGCGACATCGAAGTCGGCACCGTGCTGGGTTGGGATCTGCACGATCTCGCCAGCCGAGTCGCCATCCATGCCTTCGTGCGCGCGCCCTACGACCGCTACGTGCGCAACGACTCCAACTTCTGGAACGCCTCGGGCCTGTCGATCTCGCTCGGCGCCAATGGCATCAACATCGAGATGGAATCGCTGCGTGCCATCCTGCTGGGTGGCATCGCCTTCGATACGGCGCACGATTCGGCGGCGCCGATGAGCCCCCCCGGCCAGCGCTTCAAGCTCTACGCCAACATCGAGGAAGCCAAGTCGGCGGGATTTGGTCAGCAGATCAAGCTGATCTCCTATTTTCCAGGTTCGGTTGCCGGGGTAACGGTGGGCGCCGAGGTCCGGTTCCACGGCCTGAAGATCGGCGAGGTCACGAACGTCGGGCTGGTCTACGATCCGAAGACCGACCGTGTCGTTGCGCCAGTCCACTATCGGGTCGAGGCCGGCAGGGTCAGCAACCTTGCAAAGGCGCAAGGGATGGAGCCCATCAACGTCGCCGAGGAGATGATCAAGCGCGGCCTGCGCGCCACGTTGCAGGCACCGAGTCTGATCAGTCCGCAGAAGGTCATATCGCTGGAGGTCGTGCCCGGCGCCACGGGGGGCGAACTCACCGAGGAAGGCGGCCATTATGTCATTCCGGCCGCCGAAGTCGGCGGCTTCGACAGCATCACCGCATCGGCCAGCGAACTGTTAAGCAAGATCAACCGCATCGACTTCGACAAGATCGGCAACAGCCTGGTCAGTGCCGCCACCGGCATCGACCAGATGGTCAACGGACCGCAGATCAAGGCGACCCTGGCTGCGCTGGAAAAGGCCATGATCGACGTGCAGGACATCGCCCGGAAGCTCGACACCGATGCCACCCCGGCGCTGAAGCGGCTGCCCGCGATCGCCGCGCAGCTCCAGGACTCCGTTACCAAGGCCAACCGCCTGATCGGCTCCGTCGACAAAGGTTACGGCGACTCGTCGAAATTCCTTCGCGACCTCGACCGCCTGCTTCCGCAGCTCACCGAAGCCGCGCGCTCGATCCGCGCTTTGGCCGACCTGCTGTCGCGTCACCCCGAAGCCCTGATCAAGGGCCGACCCAACACGGGTAAGGAATGACCCACACTCGCCTCTGCCGCCGACGTTTCGGCCTCCTGGCGCTTCCGGTCCTCGCCGCGCCGGCGCTCCAGGCTTGCGGTTCCTCGCCTGAACCCGTCCTCTTCACGCTCGCGGTACGCCCCGGCCCGGTGCTGACGAGGGGACCCCGCATCGTGCAGGTGCGCGATGTCGGCCTGCCGGGGTATCTCGACCGCAAGGAGATCGTGCGCTCGACGGAGGACTTCAAGCTCGATGTTCGCTCGAACTCGTGGTGGGGCGAGCCGATGGGCGGTTTGCTGGGCCGCATGCTCGTGCTCGAACTGTCGCAACGCCTGCCTGACAGCAAGGTCTACAGCGAGGCGGGCTCGATCACGCTAGATCCAAACGCCACGGTCGGCATCGACTTCCAGCGCTTCGATGCCGACAAGGCGGGCAACGTCATCCTGCTGGCGCAGGTCGCCATCCAGTTCAACCGGCCGACCCGAACGGCCTCACGCAACTTCTCGATCTCGAAGCCCGTACCGACGGCAGACACGCCGGGCCATGTCGCCGCCATGAGCGACGCGCTCGGCGAGCTGTCGGACGGCATCGCGACGCTGCTTCAGTAGCGCCATGCTGCGGGCCTTCGCCGTACCACGCGACCCGGGTCCCCTGGTGACGGCGCCGCAGCTGCGCGAATGTCATGGCTGCGGTCTGTTCCAGATCGTACCGGCGATGGCGGCCAACATGCGCTCCGACTGCGAGCGCTGCGGCACGCCGCTGCGGGCCACGCGTGCCGACCCGACGGGCCGTTGCCTGGCGCTCACCTTCGCCTCGCTGGTGCTGTTCGCCGTCCTGTGGCTTGCGATGCTGATGAAGGTCTCGACCGCGGGCATCGTGCACGAGACCACGATCCTCTCCGGCCCTGCCGAGCTGGTGCGTCACGGCCTGTGGCCGCTGGCCATCGCCGTCTCCTTCACCACGGCGTTCGCGCCGCTCATCAAGTTCGCCGGCACCCTTTACGTGCTGGTCGGCCTGCGCATGCGGACCCTGCCGCCCAACCTGCGCGGCATCTTCATCCTCTCCCGGCGCATGGGCACCTGGGCGATGCTCGAGGTGCTGCTGCTGGGCGTGTTCGTGGCCTACACCAAGCTGGGAGACCTCGTGACGATCCAGCTCGGACCGGCGGTCTATGCGCTGGCGCTGCTCACCGTCGTGATCGTCTGGGCGGAGCTGTCACTGGATCCGCAGGCGGTTTGGGAGGAGATCGAGTGCCGCGGCCAGACCCATGCGCCGATGCCGCCGGTCGCGCCGCTGGAGTACAGGCCGGGTGCCGCCGGCTGCGAGCAGTGCAAGCTCGTCTGCGTGCCGGCCGAACATGACGGGCGTTGCCCGCGCTGCGGTGCGCGCGTGCACGAACGCAAGCCCGACAGTCTCAACCGCACCCTTTCCCTCGCGCTCGCCGGTGCCGTGCTTTACATCCCGGCCAACGTCTATCCGGTGCTGACGGTGATCCAGTTGGGCTCCGGTGAGCCCAGCACCATCATGGGCGGCGTCGAGGAACTGGTCTCGTCCAAGATGTATCCGCTGGCGTTGCTGGTGTTCTTCGCCAGCGTGCTGGTGCCGCTGTTCAAGCTCATCGGCCTGCTCGGCATGATCTCGGTGACGTCGCTGCCCGGCACGGCCGAGACGGCGGGCGTGTTCCTGCGCCAGCGCACGCGGCTCTACTTCATCGTCGCCTGGATCGGCCGGTGGTCGATGGTCGACATCTTCATGGAGTCGCTGCTCGGCGCGCTCGTGCAGTTCGGCCGCGCCGTGACCATCGACCCCGGCATGGGCGCGCTCGCCTTCTGTGCCGTGGTCATCGTCACCATCTTTGCGGCCGAAGCCTTCGATCCGCGTCTCATGTGGGACGCTGCCGCCCGCAATCCCCATCGACAGGGTCGGCCGTCGGCGGCGAGTCGCACGAGTAACGCGACGGCGGCCATTCCGGGTTGAAGGTTGATGTTCAGCTTGATGTTGCGGAAGCCGTAGCGTTCGCGCGATGTAAGGAGCTCGTCGCCCAGCGAGCCGTGCTCCAGGTATTGATCTGGCCGTCCGAACCCGCCGAAGGCGTGGTTGTCCGCAATGCCCGCAGGCAGACCCCGCCTTTCGGCCGTGAGGTTGATTATACCAAGCGACAGAACTCATGACAGTTCAGCCCATCGCCGGCTTGTGATGGATGCGATCCTTTGCGGTGTGGCGAGAAGGTCAGTCCAAGCCTTGCAGCAGGCATCGACGATGGCGTCGTAGGTGT
>JBILYJ010000304.1:0-6312 GCA_044377795.1 Reyranella sp.
AGATAGCGCTCGCGCGAATAGCCGAGCTTGCCGGTGGCCCAGCTCAGCGAGAACACCGTCATGAGATAGAACAGCACGAAGGTCGCCAGCGCGACCAGGGTACCGAGAAGCAACGCGCGCTTGTAGTTCCGAATGAGCACCACGAGCGGTACGGCGACCCTCGCCTCGGTATCGACGACCTTCTGGAACTCGGGCGTCTCGGTGATCTTGAGCCGGACGTAGAGACCCAGCAGCACCAACAAGAGGCTGGCCACGAACGGCAGCCGCCATCCCCAGGCCAGGAACTGTGCGTCGGTGAGGGTCTCCGTCAGCAGCAGGAAGGACGTCGCCGACAGAACGAAGCCGAGCGGTGCACCGAGCTGGGGGAACATCGCATACCAGCCTCGGCGGTGCGGCGGCGCATTCTCCGTGGCCAGCAGAACGGCCCCGCCCCATTCGCCGCCCAATCCGAGCCCCTGGCCGAAGCGGCAGATCGCCAGCAACAGCGGCGCAAAGACGCCGATCGTCTCATACCCCGGCAGGAGGCCGATCAGGACCGTCGACAGGCCCATGGTCATGAGCGCCGCCACCAGCGTAGCCTTGCGGCCGATCCGGTCGCCATAGTGACCGAACACCGCCGCGCCCAACGGCCGGGCGAAGAACGCGATGGAGAAGGTCGCGAAGGACTGCAGCACCGCCGAGGCGGGGTCGCTGTTGGGGAAGAACAGGTGCGGGAAGACCAGCACCGCCGCCGTGGCGAAGATGTAGAAGTCGAAGAATTCGATCGTCGTCCCGACGAGGCTCGCGATCAGAATGCGGGCCGGCGAGTTTGTCTGCGCGCCCATCTATTTCGAGAACACCATCGCCTTGTCGCGCAGCGAGCCGTGCCGGAGCGTCAACAGGTCGAGCACGTAGTTCTGGTAGAGCTTCCACGGCCGCTTGCTGCCCTGCTTGGGCTGGTGCGGCAGGGCGCGCTGGATGTAGCCGGACGAGAAATTGACCCACGGTTCCTCGGTGAGGGTCGGGTCGCTGTTGTGCGGCATGGCCTTCGTGAAGCCCTTGCGGTCCATGTGGTTCAGGAGCCGGCAGACATATTCGCACACCAGGTCGGCTTTTAGCGTCCACGAGGCGTTGGTGTAGCCGAAGATCGACGCGAGGTTGGGCACGTCGGAATACATCATGCCCTTGTAGATCATCGTGTCCGACGGCTTCACCGGCTTGCCGTCGACCACCAGCTTCGCGCCGCCCAGCGACTGCACGACCAGGCCGGTCGCGGTCACCACCACATCGGCTTCCAGCTCGGCGCCCGACTTCAGCTTGATGCCCTTCTCCGTGAAGGTCTCGATCTGGTCGGTGACCACCGACGCCTTCTTCTTGCGGATGGCGCGGAACAGGTCGGCGTCGGGCACCAGGCAGAGCCGCTGGTCCCAGGGATTGTATTTCGGCGTGAAGTGCTTGGCGACGTCGTAGTCGGGCCCCAGCATCTGGCGGACGCCCCCCAGGATCAGGCTCTTCACCTTCTCCGGCTTGCGCTTGCACAGCTGGTAGAAATACATGCCCAGCAGCACGTTCTTCCAGCGCGTCAGCATGTAGGCGAGCTTGAGCGGCAGCCGGCGCCTCAGCTTGTTGGCGAGCGCGTCCTCGGCCGGCCGCGCCACGACGTAGGTCGGCGAGCGCTGCAGCATGGTGACGTGGCTAGCGGTCTCGGCCATGGACGGCACGACCGTGACCGCGGTGGCGCCGCTGCCGATCACCACGACCTTCTTGCCGGCATAATCGAGATCCTGCGGCCAGTGCTGCGGATGCACCACCCTGCCCTTGAAGCCGTCGATGCCCGGGAACTCAGGCAGGTAGCCCGCCTCGTAGCGATAGTAGCCGCTGCACATCCACAGGAAGCCGCAGGAAATGAACACGCGCTCCCCGCCGCGCTCGATCTCGACCGTCCATCTGGCGTCGGGCGTCGACCACGAGGCACCGACGACGCGATGGCCGTACCGGATACGACGATCGATACCGTGGTCGCTCGCGACTTCGCGGATGTAGCTCAGGATCGAGGGGCCGTCGGCGATGGCCTTGGCTTCCTTCCAGGGCCGGAACCGGTAGCCCAGCGTGTACATGTCCGAATCCGAGCGCACGCCGGGATAGCGGAACAGGTCCCAGGTGCCGCCGCTCGCGGCGCGCCCTTCGAGGATGGCGTAGCTCTTGCCCGGACAGTTCTTCTGGAGATGCCAGGCGGCGCCGATGCCCGAGAGCCCGGCCCCGACGATCAGCACGTCGAGATGTTCAGTTGCCGTACCCTGCGCTGCTACCGGGGAGATGATGGTGTCCATACCGACTTCATTGCCGAAAGCATTCCGACTGGCAACTCGCCTTTCCGCAACCGTCCGGCCGTCACTACAGCGCCGCCGTGACGATGATCTCGATCAGGTCGCCCTCGGGCATGACCGACTGGACGAAGGAGCGGACCGGACCGTGATTGGCCGGCATCCAGGTGGCCCAGGCCTCGTCGAAGGCGGGCTTGTTGTCGTGGTCGGTGACGACGATCTCGGCCTTCACGATGCGGGTGCGGTCGAGGCCCGCGTCCTTGAGGTAACGGTCGATGACGCCCAGCGCGCCCAATGTCTGGACCCGGATGTCCTGCGTGCGGTCCGGCGAGGTCGCCACGCCCCACAGGAAGCCGCCGCCGCCCGGCAGCCGGTAGACGGCGACCGAGGATTTGGCCGGTACCCTCGGATTGGGCACGCGCGTGATGTCACTGGTACTCATGTTTTGCTCCCTGACCCATCGGGCGGCACTATGCGCCCACCGCGGCCGCCGATGAACAGGGCTGCGCAGCCGACGAGCGTCACCATGGCGGCGATGACGAAGCCCGGCCCGTAGCCCCCGAACCCGTCGCGCAGGAAGCCGAAGAGCGCGGGCCCGAATGCCGAGGTGAGCTGGATCACGGTGGCGGCCGTGCCGTAGGTCGTGCCGAACGCCGCCGCGCCGAACTCGCGCCGGACCACGATCGGACCGAGCGTCGTCACGTGGCCGATGCCGTAGCCATAGACGAGGCTTGCCGCGACGAGGACCGGCACGGTCGGCCAGAAGGAGATCGCGAGCAGCGATAGCGCCTGCGCGATCATGACGATGCAGCCCAGCCGCCGCGCATCCACGTGGTCGACGATGCGGGCCAGGATCAGGCGGCCGATGAAGGCCGTGACGCCCGCGGCACTGACCAGCAGCCCGGCCCCGGCCCGCCCCATCAACGGTTCTGCCAGCGCGACGTGGTGGGTGATGAAGCCGATCTGGATAGTGAGGCCGAGAGCAAAGGCGATGGTTGCGCTCCACAGGAGCAGGCGTCGATTGGCCGGCGTGGCGATCGGCGCCAGAGGGAGCTTCGGCGGGGCATCGCCCTGCAGGACCTCGCCATCGCGCAGCAGGCCGAGATCGGCGGGACCGCGATAGCGCAACACGACCGCGATCAGGGGGCCCACGAGAAGCACGGCCGTGATGGCGGCCACGAACAGACCGCGCCCGAGGCCCAGTTCACCGATCGACAGCAGCAGCAGCGGCACGCCCGCGATGGCGCCGACGCTCGCGCCCATGATGGCCAGGGTCATCGAGCGGCCCTGGTGACGTTCGAACCACGGCGCCACCGTGGTGGTGATGCCCGTCATCGACAGTGTGGACCAGCCGATGCCCAGCAGCGCGAAGCAGGGATAGAGTTGCCACGGCGCCGACACCTGGCCGATCAGCGACACGCCCGCCGCCATGCTGGCGAGCCCCAGCAGGAGGACGGGCCGCGGTCCCCGGCGGTCGATGCTGCGGCCGACGATGCGCTGGATGCTTGCGCTCACCAGGAAGAACAGCGTGATGGCCGATGCCACCTCGGCAATCGGCCAGCCATGCGTGGACGTCACCGCCTGCAGGTAGACGCTCGATCCGAAGAGGCCCAGCGACCAGGCGACGGCGGCAATGAGGAAGCAGGCCGCGACCACCCGCCAGCCGTAGAACAGGACGGCCAATTCAGCCCGGCTCCCCGGGATGGGGCAAAGACGACATGACCGTTTCCTCGCATCTTTATGGTTTGCGATACCCTATATGAAGGGTGGGAATCCTCACCAGGATTCCCAAGCGCGCACGCCCGACACCGCAAGGAGGAATACATGCCCACGAACGTCAAGCAGATGATGGAAGCAGCCAACGCCGCCGTGCCCAGGATCACGCCTGACCAGGCCAGGGAGATGATCGCCAAGGGCAACACGCTGGTCGTCGACGTGCGCGACGCGGCCGAGGTCGCAAGCAGCGGCAAGGTCGCGGGCGCGGTCCACGTCTCGCGTGGCATGCTGGAATTCCGCGCCGACCCCGAGTCGCCGGCGCACGACAAGGCCTTCGACAAGACCAAGACCGTGCTCGTCTACTGCGCCTCCGGCGGCCGTTCGGCCCTGAGCGGCAAGGTCCTGAAGGATTTCGGCTACGCCAACGTCTTCAACCTCGGCGCCTTCAAGGACTGGGTCGAGAGCGGCGGCGCGGTCGACAAGGCCTGACGCCGGGAAGGGCCGGCGGCCAGGACACGGGCCTTGCCGCCTATTCCTTCATGAACGCATTGAGCTCGCCCGTCGGGATCGCACGGTCGAGATAGCTGAACGTGCCCTTCTCCCTCACCTCGGTCGCCGCATCGATCAGACCCGTCATTGCGGCGCGGTAGAGCGAGGTGGCGAGGCTGATCCGCTTCACGCCGGCGGCCTCGAGCTCGGCCTTGCTGAAGGACTTCCCCTTGATGCCGACCATGAAATTGAAGGGCTTGCGGAGCGCGCCGCAGACTTTCTTGACCGACGCCAGATCGGGCAGGCCCGGCGCGAACAGGACATCGGCGCCTGCCGCCTCGTAGGCCTGCAGGCGCTTGATCACGTCACCGAGGTCCGGTTTGCCGCGCAGGAACCCCTC
This sequence comes from Reyranella sp., assembly GCA_044377795.1. Taxonomy (GTDB): domain Bacteria; phylum Pseudomonadota; class Alphaproteobacteria; order Reyranellales; family Reyranellaceae; genus Reyranella. The sequence goes on from JBILYJ010000304.1 coordinate 4,909, forward strand.
GGCGCGCGCCGAGAGGACGAAGGGTACCGGCAGCGAACGCGCTGCATCGACCGCCGCCTTTATGCGTGCCGTGGCGGTTTCGATATCGAACAGCGGCTGGTCCGGGTTGCCGGTCGCGTCCTCGATCGAACCGCCGACCAGCCCGACGCCCACCGCCTGACGGATCGTCTCGGCTGCATCCTCGGGGGAATCGCCGAAGCCCTTCTCGAGGTCGGCCGCCACCGGCAAGTCCGTCGCGTTCACGATCAGCCGCGCATTGGCCAGCGCCTCGTCGCGCGACACCCTTCCATCACGCTTGCCCAGCACGCCCGCCTTCGCGCCGCTCGAACTCGCCAGAGCCTCGAAGCCAAGCCCCGCCAGGATGCGTGCCGAACCCGCATCCCACGGATTGGCGATGACGAAGGCGCCCGGCCTCTCATGCAGCGCCCGGAACTTGCGGGCCTTCTCGGCCTGGCTGACACTCATGAAACACTTCCCCTCATTCGAATGACCCGGCAGAGTTTGTCTCGCCCACCCTCCGGAGGACAATCGAGATTATTTCAACGTCGCCGCCTGTCTGGCCGCGACGACGCGGCGCCACCGCGTATAGGGCAGCGTGATCGCCACCGAGATGGCGATGTAGATCGAGATCACGACGGCAACGCGTCCCCCGGGGAGAGCCGTCGCGACGACCACCGCGACGCCGATGTGGCGGGTGGCGCAGGCGACGGCGAGCGCCGAACGGTTTTCCTCGTTCGGTCCGCCGACCAGGTGGCCGATGACCAGGGCCATCAGGATCAGGAGCGCGAGAGCCGCGACACCCTGCCATTTGACCTCGAGCACCACGTGCCAGTTCACGGCCAACAGCACGAGCGCCGCCAGCGTCATGGCCAGCCCCGCCAGGCCGACCACCCGCCCGCCGGTCCAGGCCGCCAGTTTCGGGAAGAATCGGCGCACGGCCATGCCCGCCAGCAGCGGCAGGAAAAACGACTCGCCCAGGATCAGCGCCGTCCTCTCCGGCGCGAGGCGCGGCAGTCGAGGGAACAGCGGGCCGAGCATCTCCAGCCAGAACGGCACGAGGATCACAGCCAGTACCGACGAGACCACAACCAGGCTGAAGGTGTATGCCCCGTCACCGATGCCCAGGAGCTTGCGCGGGAGCAGCGGCGCCCCGGAGGAGACCGCGAGCACCAGCAGACCGGCTTCCGCCCCCGGCGGCAGCGGCAGCAGAATGACCAGCCCGACGGCCGCCAGCGGCACCAGCACGTACATGGCCAGCAGGGAGCGCAACAGCAGCGCGGGCTGCCGGAACAGGCGGACCGCGTCGTGCAGCGTCGAATCGAGACCGATCCCGAAGATGATGGTCGTAACGGTGATCTTGAGGAGGACGAGAAGTGCGAGGGTCATGATGGAGGCTATCGCATG
>JBILYJ010000010.1:0-26572 GCA_044377795.1 Reyranella sp.
AGCCCAACAATGCTCCACAGACCATTCCCCCGCGCTGGGTGCGAGCGCAGACCGGTCACCGGCCAGACTTTTGAGCGGACTGACACGACAACCGCACCAATTTTTGTTGCAGCGGCACTGCCGAAGCGCGCAAATGGGTCGTGATCGCGACGAGTTTGCCACAAGAGCAGACTGGATCGTCGACGGACCGCTGTCGGGGGAGACAATTTCATGCAGCGTCGTAGCCTGATGGCCGCCCTTGCCGCCACGCTCGCGGCCGGCGTTTCGCGCGCCGCGCTGGCGCAGGACACAGCCAAGAAGCCGTTCACACCCGAGCAGCTCGACCAGATCCTGGCGCCGATCGCGCTCTATCCCGACGCCCTGCTCGCGCAGTCCCTGATGGCGGCGAGCTATCCGCTGGAGGTCGTCGAAGCGGCCCGCTGGTCCAAGGCCAATCCGGCCCTGAAGGGCGATGCCGCCGTCGCGGCCGTCAAGGACAAGAGCTGGGACGTCAGCGTCAAGTCGCTCGTCGCCTTCCCACAGGTCCTCGGCCAGCTCAGCGACAATCTCGACTGGATGCAGAAGGTCGGCGACGCGATGATCGCCCAGCAGCAGGATGTCGCCGATTCGATCCAGCGCCTGCGCGCCAAGGCGGCCGACGCCGGCAATCTGCAGAGCGGCAAGGAGCAGACGGTCACCTCGCAGGGTTCGGGGGCCGATCGAACCATTGTCATCGCACCGACGAACCCGGAAGTGATTTACGTACCGGCCTACGATCCCAACACCGTCTATGGGACGTGGCCCTACCCGGCCTACCCGCCGACCTATTATCCGCCACCGCCGGGCTACGGCTATGGCTCGGCCCTGCTGCAGGGCCTGATGTTCGGTGTGGGCATTGCGGCCGCCGGCGCGATCTTCGGCGGTTGGAACTGGGGACGCGGCAACAGCTACGTCAACGTGAACGTCAATCGCGCGGTCAACATCGACCGCAACTTCAACGTCAACAACATCAATAACGGTCGCTGGCAGCACGAGCCGATCCACCGCAAGGGCGTCGCCTATCGCGATCCTGCGACCCGCGAGCGCTTCAACCAGGTGCGCCCGGGCGCCGACCAGCGCCAGGAATTCCGCGGCCGCCTCGAGAACCGCCCCGCCACCGGACAGGCCAATGCCCGCCCCAACCTGCCCAATCGCCCGGCGGGCGGCGGCCCGGCGCAACGTCCCAACGTCACCAATCGCGCCGCCGGCGGCCAGCATCCCAACTTCCAGAACCATGCCGGCGCGCCGCGCGGCGGCGGCGCCATCCGCGGCACCAACAACGGGCAGCAGGTCAATCGCGAGGCCGCCCGCGGCCGGGCACAGCAATCGCGGGCGGCGACGCATCCATCGGGCGGCGGTGGTGGCGCGCGTGCCGGTGGAGGCGCTGCGCGCGGCGGTGGCGGTGGCGGCGGTGGCCACGTCGGCGGCGGTGCGCACGGAGGAGGACGGCGATGAACGCTTCACTGCTCAGGAGGGCGATCCTCGCCCTAGTCCTGGCCGGCAGCTTCGCAGCCGGACTGTCGACGATCGGATGGGCACAGACGGCCAAGTCGCAGGGCTTCGCCACCCCCGAGGCGGCTGCAGATGCACTCACCGAGGCGATCCGGCGCGACGACAACAAGGCAGTCAGCGCCGCGCTGGGCGCCGGCTGGCGCGACTTCGTCCTCGGCCGGCCCGAGGACGAGGAGCGCACGCGCGAGAAATTCCTCCAGGCCTGGGACGCGAACCACAAGGTCGTCGTCGACGGCAACAAGGCGACGATCGAGGTCGGCACGACGGGCTGGACCAGTCCCATCCCGCTCGTAAAGGATGGCGACCAGTGGCGCTTCGACGGCGAAGCGGGCCGCAAGGAGATCATCGCCCGGCAGATCGGACGCAACGAGCTGTCGGTCATCCAGAGCCTGCTGGCGCTGGTCGATGCCCAGCATGATTATGCGGCCCTCGACCCGATGAAAGTCGGCGCGCCGGTCTATGCACGGCGGTTGCTCAGCTCGCCGGGCAGGAAGGACGGTCTTTACTGGGATGCCGCACCCGGCGAACCCGAGAGCCCGATCGGTCCAGCGCTCGCGACGGCCCAGGCCGCGGGCCAGGGCGGCACCGAAGACGGCTATTACGGCTACCGCTTCCGCCTGCTCTATTCTCAAGGCCCCGATGCGCCGGGTGGCGCGTACGATTATCTCGTGAAAGGCCGGATGATTGGCGGCTTCGCGATCCTCGCCTGGCCGATCCGCTACGACGACACCGGCGTCATGACCTTCATGGTCAACCAGGACGGCGTGGTCTACGAGCAGGACCTCGGCCCCGACACGGCGACCAAAGCCGCCGCGATCACCGTCTACAATCCGGACAAGAACTGGGACAAGGCCGACACGACCCCGCCGTGACGGCGGGCGCTAACCCGGCCAGGGCAGCGACCAGGTCTTCACGTTGGTGAAGCTCTTCATCGCCTCGAGCACGCCTTCCTTGTAACCGAGGCCCGAATCCTTGATGCCGCCGAACGGCGACATCTCGATGCGGTAGCCCGGCACTTCCCAGACGTTCACCGTGCCGACCTGCAGCTCGTCGACGAACTTCGTAATGTAGTCGAGCCGGTCGGTGCAGACGCCCGACGACAGGCCATAGGCGGTGCCGTTCGAGACCTGGATGGCGTGGGCGATGTCCCTCACGCGGATGATCGGGATCGCCGGGCCGAAGGTCTCCTCGCGCACCAGCTCGGCCTGCGGATCGACATGATCGACGACGGTGGGGGGGAAGAGCGCGCCCTGGCGGTCGTTGCCGTGCAGCAGCTTCGCGCCGTGCTTCGCCACCGCTTCGCTCACCCGGTTCTGGAACAGCGTCGCGGCGCGCTCGTGGATCACGGTGCCGACATCGGTCTCGGGATCGAGCGGATCGCCGGCCTTCAGCTTCTTCGCCTTGGCCAGCACCCTCTCGACGAAGGCATCGGCCACCTTGTCGACCACCAGGATGCGCTTCACGGCAGTGCAGCGCTGGCCGGAATTCTTGGTGGCGCCGGCGACGGCCAGCTCGGCCGCCTTGTCGAGGTCGGCATCCTCCATGACGATCAGCGGATCGTTGCCGCCCAGCTCCAGCACGATGCGCTTGTAGCCCGCCTTCTCGGCGATGTACTTGCCGACCCGGACCGAGCCGGTGAACGTCACGAGGTCGGCGCGCGGATCGACGATCATCGCGTCACCAATGTCGGACGGGTTGCCGGTGATGACCGACAGCATCTCCGGCGGCAGGCCCGCCTCGTAGAGCGTGTCCGCGAGGAAAAGCGCCGTGAGCGGCGTCAGCTCGGTGGGCTTCAGCACGACGCAGTTGTTGGTGGCGAAGGCCGGCGCCAGCTTGTGCGCCACCATGTTCAGCGGATGGTTGAAGGGCGTGATCGCCGAAATCGCGTTCAACGGCTGGCGCAGGGTGAAGATCTTGCGCGACTTGCCGTGCGGGGTGAGATCGCAGGAGAAGGTCTGCCCGTCGTCCAGCATGCAGAGCTGGCCGGCGAAGGTGAAGACGTCGTAGGCGCGGCCGACCTCGTAGAGCGAGTCCTTCAGGCAGAGGCCCGACTCCAGCGTGATCAGGCGCGACAGCTCTTCCTTGCGCGAGACGAGCAGGTCGGCCGTCTTGAGCAGGATCTGCTGGCGCTGATAGCGCGTCAGCTTGGGCTTGTAGTCATGCGCGATCTGGAACGCCTCGGCGACCAGTTCGGGCGTGGCGCGCGGCACGGTGCCGACCAGGCGGTTGTCCCAGGGGAAGCGTACTTCGAGGCGCGCCTGGGTCTCTACCTTCCTGCCGGCGATGCGAAGATACTCGTGCCGAACGTCGGAGCCCGTGCGGGTGATGGTGTCCATGGAACTCTCTCAGGCGACGAGGTTGAGGGCGAGATCGAAGGCGTCGAAGTTGCGCCAGCGATGCGCACCCGTATCGCCGTTCGCGAGCTTGCGGTTGCACAGCAGCGGGACGCGCTGCTCGGAAGTGCCTCCATGGCTGCGCAGCGGCTCGGTGAGGCCCGAGAGGTCGTGCCGCGAGGCCGAGGTGCCCAGCACTTTGTGTGTTGTCGAGACGACGATGAGGTCGCCCAGGCGATCGGCCGGCAGCTCGAACCGGGCCGCCGCCTCTTCCTTGGTAAGCGCCGCTTCGATGCCTGGCATCGCCTTCAGCTTGGCGGCCCACTCCTTGGGATCATCGCAATAGACGACGGCGAAGGAGCCCAGCGCGCCATGATGCACGACATAGGGATCGGTGATCGGCAGGATGACGCGGGCCTTGTCCTTGCCCACCCAGCCGTCGAACACGTCCTGCAGATAGATCACGTCCGGCTGGCCGTCGCTGCCGAACTTGGCGTTCATGCCATGGTCGGCCGTGACGACGATGGTGCAGCCCATGGCGTCGAGCTTGGCCAGGTAGCCGTCCATCATGGCGTAGAAGTCATTGGCGACCGGGGTGCCCGGCGCATGCTTGTGCTGGATGTAGTCGGTGGTCGACAGATACATGACCTCCGGCCGGTCGCGCTCCATCAGCTTGACACCGGCGGCGAACACGAACTCCGAGAGGCCGGCGCTGTAGACGTCGGGCACGCCCATGCCGACCAGCTCGTTCACATGCTCGATTCCGTTGTCGGCCAGGGTGGCCTTGTCCGATTTCTCCGACGAGAAGGAGCAGGCCTTGCCGGCACCCAGTTCGAGCCCCTTGCCCAGGAGGCCGCGCAACTTGTCCTTGGCGGTGATGACGGCGATACGGCAACCCGCGCGCTGGAAGGCGGGGAACAGCGTCTCGACCCGCAGGAACTTCGGATCGTTCATCATCACTTCCTTGCCCGTCTCGGGATCGAGGAAGTAATTGCCGCAGATCCCATGGACGGCCGGAGGACGGCCGGTGACGATCGACAGGTTGTTCGGGTTGGTGAAGCTCGGCACCACGCAGTCGCCGACGAGGTTGGTGCCTTCCTTCAGCACCTTCGCAAACCACGGCGCCCGGCCCGCCTCGACGGCGCGCTCGATGTAGCCAGGCTCAGAACCGTCGACGCAGACCACGACGATGGGCTGGCGCGGCAGGCGATAGGTGCGGCCGTTGACGGAGATGTCGCCGCCGCTGACGTTGATGCTGTCGGGTGCCATGTTCGTTCCCCTACTCCGCGGCCAGCGCCGGGCCGCCGTTGGTGACCCGCATCTCGTCCAGCACCTCGCGCACCGCCGCCAGGGCGCCGCGCATGTGGTCGGGATAGAGCCGGCCGATGCAGCCCATGCGGAACGAATCCGCCACGGTGAGCTTGCCCGGATAGATCACGTAGCCGCGGTCCTTGAGCCCGTCATAGAAGGTCTGGAAGACGAACTTCGGATCGGTCGGCATGTGGAAGGTGATGATGATCGGCGCCTGCAGGTCGTTCGGCAGCAGCGTCTGGAAACCCATGGCGCGCATGCCGTCGATCAGCACCTTGGCATTCTCGCGATAGCGCCTGCCGCGGCCTTCGACGCCGCCCTCTTCCGCGTGCTCCTCGATCGCCTTGCCCAGCGCCACGATGACATGAATGGGGGGCGTGAAGCGGTACTGGCCGGTCTTGGCGAAGCCCTCGGCCTGGTCGAACAGGTCGAGCACCAGCGTCGTGGCGTTGCCCTTGCAATCGGCGAGGGCGCTGTTGCGGCAGACCACGAAGCCGAGGCCCGGCACGCCTTCGAGGCACTTGTTCGAAGAGGCCGCGAGGGCGTCATAGTAGACGTTGCGGGCGGCGATCTCGATCGCGCCGAAGGCCGACATCGAATCGACCAGCAGGCGGCGGCCCTGCTTCTTCACCAGGGCGGCGATCCTGGCGATCGGGTTGAGAATGCCCGACGTCGTCTCGCAATGGACGGCGAAGACGTGGGTGATCGCCTTGTCGTCGGCCAGCATCTTCTCGAGTCTGGCGAGATCGGGGGGCGTGTCCTCCGGCGTCTCGTAGGTCGCGACGGCTCGGCCGGCGATCTCGGCGATCTTCTTCGCGCGCTGGCCATAGGCGCCGTTGATGACGACCAGCAGCTTGCCGGACTTGGGCACGAATGAGGTGATCATCGCCTCGACGGCAAAGGTGCCGGAGCCCTGCACCGGCACGGTGACGTGCGTCCCCTGCGCGCCGGCCAGCTCGACGATCTTCTCCAGCACCATCTTGTTGATGGCGATGAAGCCCTGATCGCGGGAGCCCCAGTCGTGGACCATGGCCTGCTTCACGCTGGCCGAGGTGGTGAGCGGGCCGGGCGTCAGCAGGAGCGGATCGCCGGTTTCGGAGGCAGCTGGCTTGGTGGTCATGGCGCGGATGATCGCCTCGCGGTTTCTATCCGTCCAGTATATATTCCATATGTTAACTATCGGTTTCCCATATATGACACCCACCCAGCTCCGCGCCTTCCACCTCGTGGCCGAGGCCGGCTCCTTCTCCGCCGCCGCCCGCGCCTCCGGCCTCAGCCAGCCCAATCTCTCCGGCCAGGTCACGGCCCTGGAAAAAGCCTATGGCGTGCACCTGTTCGACCGTCGCGGGCGCACCGTCACGCCCACCGAAACGGGTCGGCAGCTCCATGGCGTCACGACGCGTCTGTTCGCGCTCCAGGACGAGGCGCAAGCCCTGCTGTTGGGCGAGCAGGCCCTGACCCGCGGCCATCTGCGCATCGCCGCCGACTCCGCGCACCATGTGGTGCCGATCATGGCCGCGCTGCGCAAACGGGCCGGTGGGCTCACCTTTGCCCTTTCGATCGACAATTCCGCGGTCGTGCTGGAGCGACTGTTGCGCCACGAGGCCGACGTCGCCGTGATGGCCAAGAGCCTGTCCGATCCGCGGCTGCACGCCGTGCGGTTGCGGACCGACCGGTTGGTCCTGTTCGCGCCCACCGGCCATGCCCTCGCCAAAAGTGGCCGCACGCCTCTGTCGGCGCTGGGCGGCCAGGAGCTGGTGCTGCGCGAACGCGGCTCGATCACCCGCGAAGTGCTCGAGCAGGCGATGGCGGCCGCCGACATCAGGCCGGCGTCGATCGTCGAGGTGCAGACCCGCGAAGGCGTGCGCGAGGCGGTTGCAGCCGGATTTGGCATCGGCGCCGTGTTCGCGAGCGAACTCGGCGAGGATCGGCGGTTCCGCCGCATCACCATCACCGACCACGATCTGGCGGTCGCGGAGTATGCGGTGTGCCTGCAGGAGCGTCGCCGCGTGGCGCTCGTTCGAGCCTTCATGGACGAAGCGACGCGGCTGGCCTCCTGAGAGTCTGACTCGAAATGAATGCAGCTAAAACAAGAAGCTATGAACAGCCCCGATAACCTCACCCTGAGGAGCATCGCGCAGCGATGCGTCCCGAAGGGTGGGAACGTGCACCTTGCCTGTTGCCCATCCTTCGAGACGCGCCCGGAGTTTACCCCGAGGTATTCGAGGGGCGGCGCTCCTCAGGATGAGGTAAGTGCTTGAATAGATTCAATTCATTTCCGGCCGGGCTCTGAGGCGCGCGACCGCGCGCCAGTGCCGCAACCAGGTGCGGCTGTCGCCGCACCTGCCAGAAGCCGCCGGCGAGCTTGCGTCGCTACGCAGGCGTGAACGTGTCCCGGTTGGTGAGTGACCTAATCGCTCAAGGTCAAGACGGGAGACATGTCTCCGTCGCCGCAGACAAAGCAGCACTTCTTGCAACTCTGATCGTTCTTGGGGCCGACTCCCCAGGTCATATTGCCGTCCCCGGTAACCCAAGCCCCGTAGCAAATCTCTTCACCGGATTGGCAGCGGAGAGGAAAGCTCTGCGTCTGCGAATCGTCCAACGAGAATGCCCGCCCTGGTCCCGGCCACACAAAATTGCGGCTCTGAGAGAAAAAGGCGACCTGAACCTTGTACTGGTAGTCCGACTTGACCCGAAACGTGAATGTCTCCTCGGCCTGCGCCGAACCGATTGCAAACAAGGATGTCAAAGCTGCAAAAGCGATCACGATAAAGAGTCTCAAAGAACGCATTCCGTAAATCTCCCCCAAGGAGCACAGGCAATAGTGTCGACCGGCCTCCGAAAGGGAAAATATCATCTGGGTCTAGAAACTCTATATGAAACCTCTGTTGCAACCGCACTTCGGCAGTCCGGCCACGCCCAAGTCCCTTAAGCTTTGATGCGCGTTCCCGACGGATCGAACGGGCTTCGCAAGGACACCCTCGCGGCCAGACGCGTGCCGGCAAGATCGACCTCGAAGCGGCTGCCTTCCAGCCAGGCCGCGTCGATCGCCAGGCCGTCGCCGCGTTTCACGTAGCCGAGGCCGACCGACGCGCCGAGGGTATGGCCATAGCCTGCGGAGGTGAGATCGCCGACCGGCCTGCCGTCCCGCAGCAGCGCCTCGCCGCCCCACAGCAGCGGCCCGCCATCCTCCAGCACGACCGACACCAGTCGCCGCGCCAGCGGCTTGGCCTTGGCCTCGACCAGCGCCTTCTGGCCGATGAAACCGCCCGGTTTGTCGAGCTTCACCGCCCAGGCGAGGCCGGCCTGGAACGGCGTGTCGTCGGGCGTCAGCTCGCGGCCCCAGGCGCGGTAGCCCTTCTCGAGCCGCAGCGTCTCGATGGCGTAGTAGCCGGCATCGCGCAGGCCGAGCCCGGCGCCGGCTTCGTGCAGCGTCTCGAACACGGTGACCGCGAACTCGACCGGCACGTAGAGCTCCCATCCCAGCTCGCCCATATAGGTGCGGCGCGAGGCCAGCACGGTGGCGTAGCCGACGCCGATCTCGCGGATCGTCGCAAACGGGAAGCCATCGTTCGAGAGATCGGCCTTGCTCACCTTTTGGAGCAGCTCGCGGCTCTTCGGTCCCATGACGGACAGCACGGTCCAGCCCGACGTCACATCGGTCAGGACGGCGTGGGCGTCCGCCGGCATGTGCCGTCCCAGCCAATCCATGTCGCGGATGGGTTGGGCCGAGCCTGTGATGACCAGGAACTTGTCGCGCGCCAGCCGCGCGATGGTGAGGTCGCTCTCGAAGGTGCCGCGCTCGTTCAGCACACCGGTATAGACGGTGCGCCCGACCGGCACGGCGACGTCGTTGGCGCAAAGACGCTGCAGCACGGCTTCGGCATCGCGGCCCTGAACCAGCAGCTTGCCGAACGACGTCTCGTCGGCGATCGTCACGCCTTCGCGGGTCGCACGATGCTCGGCGGCGACGGCATCGAACCACGCACCGCGGCCCCAGCCATATTGCATCTCGGGCACTTTGCCGGCACCCGCGAACCAGTTGGGCCGTTCCCAGCCCATCTTGTTGCCGAACCAGGCGCCGCGCGCCTTCAGCCGGTCGTAGAGCGGCGAGCGCCGGAACGGCCGGCCGCTCTCCTGCTCGCGCTGCGGCCACGGCATCTTGTAGTGCAGGCCCAAGGTCTCGGCGACGCGGCTGCGCAACCACGCATCGTTGCCGTGAAAGCCCGCGAAACGCCTGATGTCGACCGGCCAGAGATCCATCGTCGGCTCGCCCGCGACGATCCATTCGGCCAGCGCCATGCCGGCGCCGCCCGAACTCGCAATGCCCATCGAGTTGAAGCCGGCGCCGACATAGAAGCCGCGCACCTGCGGCGCCTCGCCCAGGATGTAGTTCATGTCCGGCGTGAAGCTCTCCGGGCCGTTCATGAAGGTCTTGATGCCGGTCCTCTCCAGCGACGGCACGCGGATCAGCGCATTGTCCATCAGGATCTGGAACTGGTCCCAGTCGTCGGGCAGCATCCCGAACTCGAAATCGTCGGGAATGACGTCCTTGTTCCAGGGCTTGGCTTCGGGTTCGAAGCCGCCCATCAGCAGGCCGCCGACCTCCTCCTTGAAGTAGATGTAGCCGTCGGGATCGCGCATTACCGGCAGGTCGCGCGGCACGTTCTCCATCTTCTCGGTAACGATATACATGTGCTCGCAGGAATAGAGCGGCACCGTGACGCCGACCATCCGGCCGAGCTGGCGCGCCCACTGGCCCGCGCAGTTGACGACGATCTCCGCCTTGATCGCCCCTGCGGTCGTCTGCACGCCGCTGACCCGCGGGCCGCCCGGCCCCTCCTCGGTGTCGACCGCCGTGACCCGGATCTTCTCGAAGATGCGGACGCCGCCGTTACGGGCGCCCTTGGCCAGCGACTGGGTGATGTCGGTCGGATTGGCCTTGCCGTCCCCCGGCAGCCACACGGCGCCCACGAGATCGTCGGTGCGCATGATCGGATACTTGTCGCCGGCCTGTTGGGGCGTCAGCGGCTCGCAGACGACGCCCTGCGCATTGGCCATGGCGGCCGAACGGCGCAGCAGGGTCATGCGCTCCTCGGTGCGCGCCACGATGAGCGAGCCCGACTGCTTCCAGCCGGTGGCGAGACCGGTCTCGGCCTCGAGCTTCGAATAGAGCTCGGTGCTGTAGCGGATCAGCCGCGTCAGGTTCTGGACGCTGCGCAACTGGCCCACGAGCCCGGCGGCATGCCAGGTCGTGCCGCCGCTCAGCCGCCCCTGCTCCAGCAGGACGATATCCTTCCAGCCGAGCTTGGCGAGGTGATAGGCGGTCGAGCAGCCCATGATGCCGCCGCCGATGATGACGACTCGGGCTTGGGAGGGGACCGTGGCGGTCGGCGTGGAGGACGACATCAGATGATTTCCATGTACCGGTCGAGTTCCCAGTCGGTGATGGCCTTGCGGAACTCCCGCTCTTCCCACTCTCGTGTTGCGGAATAATGATCGACGAAAGCATCGCCGAAGAGCTGCCGCGCCGGCTTCGAGGCCTTGAGCCGGCCCGCAGCCTCCATCAAGGTCCTCGGCAGCTGGGATTTGGCCGGGTGCTTCTTCTCGTAGGAATTGCCCGTCACGGGCTCGCCGGGATCGATGTCGTTCGCGATGCCCCAGAGGCCCGAGCCGATGGCGGCGGCGATCGCCAGGTAGGGATTGGCGTCGGCGGCCGCGACCCGATATTCGACGCGGGTCGACTTGGCGGAGCCCGGGATCACGCGCAGCGAGGTGGTGCGGTTCTCGACGCCCCAGGTCGAGGCGGTCGGCGCCCAGAAGCCGGGGATCAGGCGGCGGTAGGAGTTCACGTTCGAGGCCACCATGCCCAGCAGCTCGGGCATCAGCGCCGCCTGGCCGCCGACGAACTGGCGCATCGTCTTGCTCATGCGATGCGGCGCCTTCTCGTCGAAGAAGACCGGCTTGCCGCCCTTCCACAGCGACATGTGCATGTGGCCGCCGCAGCCGGGCCAGTCCTTCGACCACTTGGCCATGAAGGTCGCGAGCCAGCCTTGCTTCTGCGCCAGCACCTTGGTGAAGATCTTGAACAGGGCGGCCTTGTCGGTGGCCGCGAGCGCATCGTCGACCCGGAGCGCGGCTTCGAGCACCCCCGCACCCGTCTCGGTGTGCAGGCCCTCGATGCCCATGTCCATCGCCTCGCACATCGCGAGCAGGTCGCGGTACCAGTCGGAGAGCACTGAATTGCGCAGGACCGAGTAGCCGAAGAAACCCGGCGAGATCGGCTTCAGGTTGCGATAGCCCTTCTCGCGGATCGATTCGGGCGTCTCGGCGAAGACGAAGAACTCGTACTCGAAGCCGACCTTGACCTCGAAGCCGAGTTTCTTCGCGCGCTCCAGCACACGGCGGAGCGTGCCGCGCGGACAGATCTCCTCCGCCTTGCCGACGAACTCACAGAGGAAAAACAGGTTGCCGGGCTCGGTCGCGATCTCGCGGCAGGTCTCCGGCAGGATGCGGACGTTCGCGTCGGGATAGCCCGTATGCCAGCCCGTGTAGGTGACGTTGTCATAGAGCTGGTCGTTCATGTCCCAGCCCAGCACCACGTCGCAGAAGCCGAAGCCTCCCTCGAGCGCGGAGCGGAACTTGTCGACGTGGATGTACTTGCCGCGAAGGATGCCGTCGATGTCGTGGACACCCACCTTCACGTGGGTGAGGCCGCGCTGCTTGACGATCTTCAGCGCGTCGGCAGCCGTCTTGACCTGTCGCGGTTCCATCCAACTCCCCTCGCTTACCCCGAGGCAGACTAGCTGCTGAGGTAGCGCGGAAGCCAGAGGGCAATGTCGGGGAATGCGGCGAGTGCCATGGTGAAGAGGACCATGATGGCAAGATAGGGCAAGGTCACCCGGGCGATGTAGCCCAGCCCGTCCTCGGTCAGCCCCTGGATCACGAACAGGTTGAAGCCGACGGGCGGCGTGATCTGCGCCATCTCGACGACCAGGACGAGAAAGACGCCGAACCAGATCGGATCGAAGCCGGCGGCCTTCACGATCGGCATGACGATCGGCAAGGTCATCACGATCATGCTGAAGCCGTCGAGGAAGCAGCCCAGGATCAGGTAGAAGACGATCAGGGCCACGATCAGCATGAACGACGACAGACCGAGGCTCTTCACGAACTCGGCGACGGCCGCCGGAATGCCGAGGAAAGCCGCGGCGCTGCCCAGGATCGAGGCGCCGAGCACGATCAGGGCGATCATGGCGCAGGTCTGCACCGAGCCGATGGCGATGGCCTTCAGCGCGGGAATCGACAGTTCGCGCTGGATTCCCGCGACGATCAGCGCCCCCAGCACGCCAACGGCAGCCGCTTCCGACGGCGTCGCGAAGCCGCCATACATCGAGCCCAGCACGCACAGGATGAGGAACACCGCCGGTCCCAATTCGCGGATCGACGTCAGGAACTCCGCCGCCGTGGCGATGCGCACCTTGCGTTCCGCCTCCGGCACCAGCTCGGGCTTCAGCGCGGTGTGAATCATGATCCAGCCCATGAAGCAGCCCGCCAGCAGGAAGCCGGGGATGAAGCCCGCCGTGAACAGCTTGGCGATCGAGACGTCGCCCAGCACGCCATAGATGATCATGATGTTGGAGGGCGGAATCAGGAACCCGAGCGTGCCGGCGCCGGCCAGCGACCCCACGGCGACGTCCTTGGAATAGCCGCGCTTCAGGAGTTCGGTCAGCGAGATGCGGCCCACCACCTGTGTCGTCGCCGCCGACGAGCCCGAGATGGCGGCGAAGATCGTGCAGCCGATGACGTTCACGTGCAGCAGTCGCCCCGGCAGCATCGCCGCCCACGGCGACAGGCCGCGAAACAGCGTCTGCGACAGCCGCGTGCGGAACAGGATCTCGCCCATGATGATGAACAGCGGCAGGGCCAGCAGTTCCTGCGTCGTCAGGATGTTCCAGGTGTACTGCGCCAGCAGCTTGTCGAGCGGGATGTCGCGGAAGACCGCCAGCAGCACCGTGCCGGTGACGGCCAGGGTCCAGCCGATCCACAGGCCGCCCGCCAGGAAGGCGAACAGCACGATGAACATGGTGAGGACGACTTCAAGCATGGGATCTCAACTCGCGCGACAAACTACTCAGCGACGGAACCGGCGCGCATGTTGAGGTCCTCGAGCGGCAGGCCGAACAGGGCCTGGAAGAACCGCGCGACGAACTGCATGACCAGCAGGCAGATTCCGAACGTCACCAGCGCCTGCGGAATCCACAGCGGCGTCGCGCTGGAGATCGAAACCTGGTCCGACACGAAGCTGCGCCAGGTGAAGTTCACCATCGCCAGCGCGAGATAGCCGGAGAAGGCGACGCCCAACGCCGCGAGGACCGTTTCCAGCCAGCGGCGCGCCTTGGGCCCGATCCGTGCCAGCACCAGCGTGACGCGGATATGGCCGCCGGCCCGCAGGGTCATGGCGGCGCCGAAAGTGAAGGCCGCCGCCATGAGGTAGGAACCGTATTCCCAGGCGACCGGAATGTCGGCCGGCACCCAGGGAAAGATGTCCGAGAGCGCCCGGAGCAGGACCTCCCCCAGCATCAGGCAGGTGAGCGCCACCAGGCAGGCGGCGCCCATCCAGCCGTCGAGACGGCCCAGCATGTCGATCCCGTCGAGAAAGGCGCGCAGCACGGGCGGCGCGCCGGCGTTGGGATTGGGGCCGTGGCCGCTCACCCGCGCTTCATCTCGGCGAGGTAGGCCTTGATCGGCTGCTCAGCCGCCGGAACGCGCTTGTAGAACTCGGCGATCATCGGCGCGGTCTTCTTCTGCAATTCAGCCGTCATCGCCGGCGGCGGAATGACCAGCTGCATGCCGCCCGCGATCAGGCGGGCGTTGCTGTCCTTGTCGGCCTGCAGCGACGACTGCCAGAACTCCGGCTCGAGCTTCTTGGCCAGGTCGACGATGATCTTCTGGTTGGCCGGAGAGATCTTCTTCCAGGTGTCGTTGTTGATGGTGACGATCTCCGACGACCAGGCATGGTTGGTCTGGTGGAAGAACTTCAGGAACTCCCAGAACTTCCCGTCGACGGCCGAGACGGACGAGGTCGACACGCCCGAGACAGCGCCCGACGACAGCGCGGCGATCGTCTCGCCCCAGGGGATGAGAGCCGGCGCCATGCCGATGGCGCTGCACATTTCCTGCGCGTTCTTGTCGGGCACGCGGATCTTGACGCCCTTGAGGGCGTCCAGCGACTCCGCCTTGATCTTGAGATGCAGGTACTGCGTCGGCCACGGCACCGTGTAGAGCATGGTCTGGTTGTTCTTCAGCAGCACCTTCTCGAACTCAGGCCGCACGTACTTGTGCAGCACCTTCAGCTCTTCGATGTTGTTGCTGATAAAGGGGATGCCCTCGATGCCGAAGATCGGCTCGTCGCCGATCTGCTGGATGTTCAGGATGTCGGCCATCGGCACGAGACCGTCGCGCACGGCGCGCATCTGCTCCGGGCCCTTGAAACCGAGCTGCCCACCCGCCTTGACGTCGATGTCGACGGCGCCGTTCGTCGCCTTCTTCACTTCCTCGGCGAAGCGCTTGACGTTGACCGTGTGGAAGTTTCCTTCCGGCCAAACGGTCGCCAGCGGGAGCTTCAGCGGCGCCTGCGCGCTCACCACGGCCGGCGCACCGACCACCGCCATCGCACCCACGCCCACGCCGGCCTTCAAGGCCGTCCTGCGTCCCAGTTTCATCTTGGTCCCCATCGTTGAAGTGACACCGTTCCCCGTATCCGGCCGCCGCCGGCCTATTCAGCAGCCTGTGGCGGCTTGTACTCGTAAACCTTCTCGGCCGTCTCCGCCGAAATCAGCCCGTCGGCCAGGTCGTTGGCGACCTGCGCGCGATCGCGGTCGCGCGGCGCGCCGATGCCGGCGCCTCCGGGCGTCAGGATCATCAGGCGTTCGCCCGGCGGGATGAGCTGGAAGCCCTTGCCCTTCAGCGTCTGGCCTGACTTGAACGCTACCACGCCCGCCCCGCCATCGCCGCCGCCATCACGACCGCGCGCCGGATAGTCGATGCGGTCGAAAGCTGCCAGCAGGTCGAACGGCTCGTCGATACCGCTCTCGATCTCCATGATCTGGCCGAGGCCGCCGCGCGTGCGGCCGGCGCCGCCCGAATCGGGGCGGAACTCCTTGCGCCAGAAGAGGAGCGGCGTCTGGGTCTCCGCGATCTCGACAGGCGTGCCGCGCACGCCGCTGGGATAGGCCGTGGCCGAGAGGCCGTCCTTGTCGGGACGCGCGCCGGTCCCGCCGTTGGAGGTGATGGCCATCCCGAAGCCGTAGTTGCCGCCGTCGCCGCCCTTCACCCTGCCCCGCACGTTGATGTTCCACAGGCACGAGGTCCCTTCGGCCGGCACGCGATCTGGCACGACCTGGCGCAGGCAGCCGAAGGCCACGTCGGGCAGCATCTGGCCCACGACATGACGTGAGGCGACGGCGGTCGGCTTGGGCGCATTCAGGATGCAGCCCTCCGGCGCCGAAACCGTGAGCGGCTCGAGCGAGCCGGCATTGTTCGGGATGTGCGTGGAGACCACGCAACCCAGGCCGAACACGGTATAGGCCGTCGTATAGGCATGCGGCACGTTGATGCCGCGCCGCGACACGCCCGACGTGCCGGTGAAGTCGACATGGATGCCGGTGTCGGAAATGGTCAGCGCCGCCTTCAAGGTCACCGGCTCGTCGTAGCCGTCGACCGTCATGCTGTTGTGCCAGGTGCCCTTGGGCAGCTTGGCGATCTCCGCCAGCACCGCCTCGCGCGAGCGCGCGATCACATGGTCGCCAAGCTGGTCCAGCGAGTCGATTTCAAACTCGTCCATCATCTCGATCAGGCGGCGCGCGCCGACATCGTTGCAGGCGGCCAGCGAGTAGACGTCGCCCTCGGTGTCGACCGGCTGGCGCGTGTTGGCGCGGATCATCGCCATCAGCGTCTCGTTGGCCTTGCCCTGGTCGAACAGCTTGAGCATGGGGATGTAGAGCCCCTCCATGAACACGTCGGTCGCGTCGGGACCGAAGCCGATGCCGCCGATGTCCATCAGATGGCTGGTGCAGGAGAACAGCGCCACCAGCTTGCCGTTGCGGAAGCACGGCGTGGTGATGACGAAATCGTTGAGATGGCCGGTGCCCATCCACGGATCGTTGGTGATGTAGGCGTCACCCGGCTTCATCGTCTCGATCGGGAAGTAGCGCAGGAAGTGCTTCACCGACTCGGCCATCGAGTTCACGTGGCCCGGCGTGCCGGTCACCGCCTGGGCGAGCATGCGCCCCTGCAGGTCGAAGACGCCGGCGGAGAGATCGCCGCACTCGCGCACGATCGGGCTGAAGGCGGTGCGCATCAGGGTCTGCGCCTGCTCCTCCACCACCGCAATCAGGCGGTTCCACATGATCTGGAGATCGATCAGGCCGACGCTGTTGGACTGGCTCATCTGTTGCTCCTCACGCTGCCTTGCGATCCATGACGATACAGCCCGAGGCATCGATATGCGCGGAAAAACTGGCCGAGATGTAAGTCGACGTCTCGTCTTCGGCGACGATGGCCGGGCCGCTGAAGACGCTGCCCGGCGGCAGCTTCTCCCGCCGGTACACCGGCACGTCGGCGGTCTTGCCACTGCGGCCGTCGAACACGGGGCGGCGGCCGACCGGCTCGGGCACCGGCGCGCTGCCGGCCTTGCCCTGTACTTCGGGCCGCTTGGCCTCGGTCGAGACCTGGACCGACCAGCTCAGGATCTCGATCGCGGCATTGGGGATATGGCGTTCGAACAGGACGCCGTAATCGCGCTCGTAGGCTTCGCGGAGCGCATCCGTGTCGGCCGCGGTCAGCGGCCGCTGCGGCAGGGTCACCATGATCTCGTGGCCCTGACCGACATAACGCATGAAGGCGACGCGCCGCTCGAAGGTCGGCTGGCCGCGCGCGCCCGGCACCACCAGCGCCGTCGCTTCGCGGCTCATCTCTTCGAGCAGCCCGCTGGCCGCCACCGCATCGAATGCGTCGAGGCGCATGTAGCGGCTGCGCACCAGTTCGAACGACACCGGCGCGGCGAGGAATCCGACGGCGGAGCCGACACCGGCATTGGGCGGCACGATCACGCGTTGCACACCGATCTTCTCGGCGACGCGCGCGGCATGGAGCGGCGCCCCGCCACCGAAGGCGATCAGCGTGTACTGGTTCACGACGGAGCCGCGCTCGACCGCATGGACGCGCGCCGCGCTCGCCATGTTCTCCGACACCATCTCATAGACGGCGTAGGCGCCCATCTCGGTGGATAGGCCGATCCCGTCGGCCACGTCACGCTCGATGGCGCCGCGCGCCGCATCGATGTCGAGGGCGATCGAGCCGCCGGCGAAATGTGCCGGGTCGATCGTCCCCAGGACGACATTGGCGTCGGTGACGGCCGGATGTCTCCCACCCCGTCCGTAACAGGCCGGCCCCGGCTCGGCGCCAGCGCTCTCGGGGCCTACGGTGACGCGCTTCAGCGCATCGAGCCGGGCAATCGAGCCGCCGCCCGCCCCGATCTCGACCATCTCGATCACAGGGATGCGGACGGGCAGGCCGGAGCCCTTGAGGAAGCGTGCCGCCCGGTCGACCTCGAACAGCCGCGCGGTGTGCGGCTGGTAGTCGTCGATCAGGCAGATCTTGGCCGTGGTGCCCCCCATGTCGTAGCTGAGAGCACGCGCCTCGCCGGCACGCGCCGCCACTTGCGCAGCAAAAATCGCGCCGCCCGCAGGTCCGGATTCGACCAGACGCACCGGAAAGCGCCGCGCCGTCTCGATCGCGGTGAGCCCGCCGCCGGAGGTCACGAGGTAGATCGTGCCGGTGAACTTCTCCGCCGCAAGCGCCGCCTGCATGCGGGCCAGATAGGAGTCCATGAGGGGCTGCACGTAGGCATTGGCCACCGCGGTCGACGTGCGTTCGTACTCGCGGACCTCCGGGCAGACCTCGCTCGACAACGTCACCCAGAGGTCGGGTAACTCCGCGTTCAGGATCTCGCGGACCCGCCGCTCATGGGCCGGGTTCACATAGGAGTGCATGAAGGCTATGGCGACGCTCTCGATTCCCGCGGCCTTGAGTTTTCCGGCCAGGGCCCTCACCGCGCCTTCGTCCAGGGCCAGGCGAACCTTGCCATGGACATCCATGCGTTCCGGGACGGTGAAGCGCATCGCACGCGCAACGAGTGGTTTGGGCTTCTCGATACCGAGATCGTACTGGTCGTAGCGGCTCTCGTTCGCGATATCCAGGACGTCGCGAAATCCTTCCGTGGCGATCAGGGCCGTGCGCGCACCGCGTCGCTCGATCACGGCATTGGTGGCCAGCGTGGTGCCATGGACGAAGACGCCGACGTCGCCGAATCCCTTGCCTGCATCGCCCAGGATGAGACGCACCCCGTCGAGCACGGCCTCCTCGGGTCGCTGCGGTGTCGTCAGCAGCTTGCGGGTGATCCGGCGGCCTCCCTCTTCCAACACGACGTCCGTAAACGTGCCGCCGATGTCGACGGCAATGCGCAAATCGTTGATCACCTTGAGTGCAAACCTCTGTCGCGGGGAGATGGCCTGACCGTAGACCGGGCGCCGCCGCGTTGCAATTCGCACGCCAGCCCGCCTATGGTCGCTTCGTGACGGTCAAAGAAAAAACGCTCCGGGCGCAGATGTTCGACCTGCTGCGACCCAACGACCCGATGTCGGGGGCCCGCCGCTGGCGGAAAGCCCACCTCGTCGTTCTCGGCATCGGGCTGCTCGCGGTCATCCTGCTGTCGATCGATGAAATGCCGGCCTCGCAGCGGGTGTTCCTGCGTGGCGCGATCTGGGGTGTGACGTTCTTCTTCCTGGTCGAGTATGTGGCCCGACTCTGGGTGGCGCCCGAGCTGCCGCACATGGCCGACATGTCTCCCCTGGTTGCGCGGCTGCGCTGGGCCGGGAGCCTGCCCGGCCTGATCGGATTGCTCGCGATAATGCCCGCCATCCTGCTGGCAGGCGGCTACAGCATCGCCGGCACCGACGCTGCTTCCATATTCTGCATCCTCTGGATCATGAAGCTCGGACTTCACGCACCGGCCTTCGGCACGCTGGCGCGCGTGATCTCCAACGAGCGCGCGCCCATCGCCAGCGTGCTGATCGTGTTCGCGATCCTGCTGATGTCCGCGGCCACCGGTGCCCACATCGTCGAACGCGACGGCCAGCCGCAGCAGTTCGGCTCGCTGCCCAATGCGATGTGGTGGGCGGTGGTCACCCTGACGACGACCGGCTACGGCGACGTGGTGCCGCTCACGGCCATGGGCCGCATCATCGGCTCACTGCTGATGATCAGCGGCATCGCGGTGCTGGCGCTGATGACCGGCGTGCTCGCCACGGGCTTTGCGCAGGAAGAACGGCGGCGCGAATATCTCCGGGTCTGGGACCAGGTCACCCGGGTCCCGATCTTCGCGTCGCTCGGCGTGGTGACGCTCTCGGAAATCGTCGGCAAGTTGCGGACCCGCTATTATCCCGCCCGCGTAACGGTGCTGCGTCGCGGAGATCCAGGCGATTCAATGTTCTTCATCTCCAACGGCGAGGTCGAGGTGCGCCTGCCGACCGGCGGCACCGTACGGCTGGGCGATGGAGCGTTCTTCGGCGAGATGTCGCTGCTCAATCGCCAACCGCGCGCCGCGACCATCGCCACGACCACACCGACGACCCTGCTGGTCCTCTATGCCAGTGACTTCTATGAAATCGCCTCGCACATCCCCGCCCTTGCCGAGGCGGTGGAGAACGAGGCGCGGCGTCGGCGTGAGGAAAATCTCGAGCGCCAGTCCGGAAATTCGTCGCACGGCGGGGAGAAGCCATGATCGAAACAGACCTTCTCGTTGTCGGGTCGGGAGCCGCGGGCTTCTCGGCGGCCCTGACGGCCTCTCATGCCGGCCTCGACGTCCTCATCGTCGAGAAGGAAAAGCTGTTTGGGGGCACCACTGCCTATTCGGCCGGCGTCATCTGGATTCCCGGCAACCGGCACGGCCGCGCGCTCGGCATCGCTGACTCGAAGGAAGAGGCGCTCACCTACCTGCAGCACGAAGCAGGCAACCGTCTGAACCTCGAACTGGCCAATGCCTTTCTGGACAACTGCAATCCCGCGGTCGAATTCATCGAGAACAACACGTATGTCCGATATGAGGCCGTGCCGATCTGGGCGGACTATCATCCGACCAAGCCCGGCGCCGCCCAGGGCGGGCGTTCGCTGCTGCCCCTGCCGTTCGACGGCCGGCGACTCGGCAAGCGGTTCAACCAGCTGCGGGCGCCGCTGCGGACCATGATGGCGTTCGGCGGCATGATGCTTGGCCGCAACGACCTGCCCCATGTCTTCAAGATGACGCGGTCCGCCCGCTCCGCGCTCCATGTCGCAGGCATGACGGCACGCTACGCCATCGACCGGCTGAACCACGACCGCGGGACCCGTCTCACCAACGGCAATGGCCTCATCGCCGCTCTCGCCCTCTCCGCCCAGGAACGCGGCATAGAGCTCTGGCTCGAGAGCCCGGTCGTCGAGCTGGTGCAGCGCGATGGTGACGTTACCGGCGCGATCGTGCAACGCGACGGAAAGCGCCAGGAGATCCGTGCGCGACGCGGCGTCGTGCTGGCCTGCGGTGGCTTTCCCGCCGACGACGAACTCAAGAGTCGCTACTACGGCCATGTCCGCGACGGCCATTTCCATCGCTCGGCACCTCCGCCGGGCAATCGCGGCGACGGGATCCGGCTCGGCCAGTCGGCCGGCGGCGCAATGGCCGAGGACGTTGCCTATCCCGCGGCCTGGGTTCCGGTCTCGCTGGTCCCGCAGCCGGACGGCTCGACCCTGCCGTTCCCGCATTTCTACGAGCGCGGCAAGCCGGGCTATATCGCCGTCGATCCGATGGGCCGACGCTTTGCCAACGAATCGGCCTCCTATCACGACTTCGTGCCGGCCATGGTCGAGGCGTGCCGCGGCCGCAACGAGACGAGTGCCTGGCTGCTCTGCGACCACCGCGCCATCCGGCGCTACGGCATGGGCGCCATCGGCCCGGCGCCCCTGCCGCTCGGGCCACACATCCGGAATGGCTACCTGCTGACGGCTGGCAGCTGGGCGGAGCTGGCCGGCAAGATCGGAGTCGATTCTGCGGCCCTGCAGTCCACGATCGGCCACTTCAATGCGAATGCCGCACGCGGCGAGGACCCCGATTTCGGCAAGGGAACCGATGCCTATCATCGCTTCAACGGCGATCCCACGCACCGCCCCAACCCCTGCCTGGCCCCACTCGAGCAAGGGCCTTTCTACGCCATGAAAATGGTCCCCGGAGACATCGGGACCTTCCTGGGCCTGCGCGTGGACGGCCATGCCCGCGTGCTCGACGCCCGTGGAACGGCCATTCGGGGCCTCTATGCCGCCGGAAACGACATGACCAGCGTCATGGGAGGCACCTATCCGGGGGCCGGTATCACCATTGGCCCGGCCCTCACCTTCGGCTATATCGCGGCCCGGCACGCGGCCGCGGAAGCGGCCCGCTAGGCCCCTCAGGCAACGAAGGCTTTGAAATGTCGCTCATCACGCCCGTTATCCTCGTCGGCGGCTCCGGCAAGCGCCTGTGGCCGCTGTCGCGCGAGAGCATGCCCAAGCAGTTCGTGCCCCTTCTGGGCAAGCAGTCGACCTTCCAGCAGACGCTGCTGCGCGTGGCCGACCGCAGCCTGTTCGCCAAGCCGGTGATCGCGACCAACGACGCCTACCGGTTCATGTGTGAGAGCCAGGCGCGGGAAATCGGCGTCGAGATCGACATTCTGGTCGAGCCGTCGCGCCGCGATTCAGGCCCCGCCATGGCCGCCGCCGCCGCCTACACGCGTGACCTGGGCGCCAAGGCCGTGCTGGCGCTCGCCTCCGACCATCTTGTGATCGGCGCCGAGGAGTTCCTCGCCGGCTGCCGCGAGGGCCTCGCGGCCGTGGAGAAAGGCGGCATCGTCACCTTCGGCATCCCGCCGACGGAACCCAAGACCGACTACGGCTACATCCGCCCCGGTACCGAGAGGATCGGGCCCGTCATGAAGGTCGCGGCCTTCGTCGAGAAGCCCAATGCCCAGACGGCGATGCAGTACATCGCCGAGGGCCTGCTGTGGAACAGCGGCAACTTCCTGTTCCCGCCCGAACTCCTCCTGTCGGAGATGGCCCGCTTCGAACCGGAGATGGCCGCAGCCGCCGAGGAGGCCGTCGCCAAGGCCAGGAAGACCGGCTCCACGGTGTTCCTCGACGCCGACGCCTTCGCCAGGGCGCCGGCCAAGTCGATCGACTATGCCGTGATGGAACGCACCGACAAATGCTGGGTGGTGCCGGCCCGCTTCCGCTGGTCCGACCTCGGCACGTGGGACGCATTGCTCGATGTCGGCGACGCCGACAGCGCGGGCAACGTCACCGAAGGGCCGGTCGAGATCGACCGGGTGCGCAATTCCTACATCCGCTCCGACGGCCCGCTGACGGCGGTGATCGGCGTCGAGGACGTCGTCGTGGTGTCGATGAAAGACGCCGTGCTGGTCGGCCATCGCGACAACCTCCCGCGCCTGAAGGACGTCGTGCAGCGCATGTCCGACGGCAAGCACCGCGCCGCGACCGAACATGCGCTGATGCATCGCCCGTGGGGCAGCTACCAGGACATCGACCGCGGCGAGCGTTTCCGCGCGAAGCGGCTGACGGTGAAGCCGGGCGCCAAGCTCAGCCTGCAGAGCCACAATCGCCGCGCCGAGCATTGGGTCGTGGTGAAGGGCATCGCCGAGGTCACGCTCGATGGCAAGGTCATGACCCTGCGAGAGAACGAATCGACCTACATTCCGATCGGAGGCGTCCATCGCCTTGCCAACCCGGGCAAGGACCTCCTGGAAGTGGTCGAGGTCCAGACCGGCGATTATGTCGAGGAAGACGATATCGTCCGCTACGAGGACATCTACGCGCGGGTATGACCATGCTGTTCGGCGCACACCATGAGTGGGGCAGACTGCGCGAAGTCGTGATCGGCATCTCGCCGGCCGAAGACTTCGTCGTCTTCCATGAGGACTCCTGCCGCTGGCTGACGCCGCAAGGCCTGGAATTCAGCCGTCGCCACGCCGGACAGCGCCTGATCGACGTCGATCCCGAAGGGGCGCACCGGATAGAGCGCCA
Source organism: Reyranella sp. (assembly GCA_044377795.1). Taxonomy (GTDB): domain Bacteria; phylum Pseudomonadota; class Alphaproteobacteria; order Reyranellales; family Reyranellaceae; genus Reyranella. The sequence continues at coordinate 23,340 of JBILYJ010000010.1, forward strand.
GGTCGATGCGCTGGCCGAACTCGTGGCCCGCGAGGGGGTGACGGTTCACCGCCCGCAGCGGCTGAAGGGCGACGAGCGCACCTTTCTCGCCCCGAACGGCGAAGGCGCGCAGCTCTTCGCGCGCGACGGCATGATCGTCGTCGGCAAGCACGTGATCGACGCATCTTTGCGTCTTAAGTGCCGGCAGCGCGAACGCTATGGCCTGCGGCCGTTGATCCAGGAGGCCGTCGCGGCCAAGGGCGCACATTGGTCCAGCGTCCCGCTGGGCTCGCCCGGCTGCGTCGACGGTCCCTTCCTGGAGGGCGGCGACACGCTGCTCAACGGCCACGAGATCTATGTCGGCATCTCGGGCTGCGCCTCCGATCTCGCTGGCGCGGACTGGCTGCAGGCGCTCCTCGGCGACGACTACCGCGTCATCCCCGTCGCCCTGAAGTCGCACGTCCTTCATCTCGACTGTGCGATGGCGCTGGTCCAGCCCGGCCTCCTGATCCACTGCCCGCAGAAGCTGATCGACGGGCTGCCGATGTCGCTGCGCGACTGGGACAAGATCGAGGTTTCCCCCGAGGAGGCAACGCTTCTTGCGACCAACGGCCTCGTCCTCGAGCCAGGACGGGTCATCATCGACGCCGACAACCGGCGCGTGATCGACGAGCTGCGCAAGCGCAAGGTCGATGTCATCCCCCTGCCCTTCGACGGCCCGATCGCGCTGGGGGGCGGCCTGCGCTGCGCGCACCATCCGCTGCTGCGCGAGAGCGTGCTGGATTAGTTCCCGCGCTTGGGCGTGCGGTCGAACACGACCGGCTTGGGCTTGCTGAACATCTTGCGGAAGTGGACGCCGAACGAGCGCGCGACGGTTGCCACCTGGCCGCCGACGAAGCGCAGCAGCACCACGGCGAACTGCAGCGGCGGGATCTCGCCACCGCGGATGAAGTTGTGCCCGGCGCGCAGGAAGGTCGTCGCACAGACCAGCACCCAGGCCACGGTGACGACGAACAGCGTGAGCAGAAGCGGCACCAGCGACGGCGCCAGGAGGCCCGCGAGAATGCCGGAGATCACGCCCACCAGCAGCACCGGCTGGTTCAGCGCCATGCAGAGATGCAGCAGCGCCGCCAGCTTGGCGGATGGGGTGATGTCCCGGCTCTTCAGGATCTCCGGGAACATCCGCATCGAGACGTGCCGGAAACCGTCCTGCCATCGCTGCTGCTGACGCAGCCAGGTCTTGGTATCGGCCGGCAGTTCACCCGGCACGCCGACACTGGTCAGGAACAGGGCCCGCCAGCCCTTCACCCAGCCGCGATAGGTGAGATCGAGATCCTCGGTGACGGTGTCGCCCTTCCAGCCGCCGCCGGCGTCGATGGCCGCGCGCTGCCAGATCCCGCAGGTGCCGTTGAACGGCAGCGGATGGCCGGCCCAGCAGCGCGTCGCCTGCTCGATGCCGAGATGGGCGTCGAGCGTCACCATCTGCATCTCGGTCAGCGCATTCTCGTGCGGATTGAGGAAATCGAAGCGCGCCTGGACGAACGCGGTCCTGGGCTCGGCGAAGAACGGCCGCATGCAGACGCGCAGGAAATCGGTCGGCGGGATGTAGTCGACGTCGAAGATCGCGAAGAAGTCGTAGGGCGTCTTCTGCATCGCCTCGTGCAGCGCCCCGCCCTTGTAGCCGCTGCGGTCGGTGCGCTGGAGCGCCACCACGTCGAAGCCCTTGGCCCGCAGCTCGGCCGCCACCTGGCGGACCATGTCGGCCGTCTCATCGGTGCTGTCGTCCAAGAGCTGGATGTGCAGCTTGTCGCGCGGCCAGTCGAGCGCCGCCGCCGATTCGGCGCCGCGGTGCACCACCGGCCCCTCGTTGAACGACGGAATCTGCACGACGACATGCGGCAGGTCGGCGTCGGCCGGCAACGGCGTCGACAGCAGCATCTCCTCGCGACGCAGCCCGCTGGCTTTCAGGCGATGATGCAGCACCACCATGTAGAGCAGACTGCCGATGAAGGCGGCCAGCAGGATGCAGCAGACCGCGAAAACGGCACCGAAGAGAAGAGCCAGGGTGGCGAGGATGGCCATCGACGCTGCCTCAGACGCCCGTCTTGGGCGTGCGGTTGAACTCGGTCTTCTTGCCGAAACCCGCGCTCACGATCGCGGCGGCATTGGCGACGGCGAGGTATACGATCAGCGCGGGCACGCTGGCAGCCGTGACCAAGTAGCGCGCCGCGCCGCCGCGCTCCAGGCGCCGGTAGGCGCCCCAGGTCATGCCGAACAGCACCACCAGCATGCCGATCAGCCACAGCCAGAGGCCGAACTGGAAAAGCCCCAGCAGCCGGCCGTGGCCCACGATCGAGATGGCCAGGGCCACGACCCCGACCACGAGCAGCGGAAAGATGAGCTGCTGGGCGAGGGCCACCGTGGTGGCGAGCTTGGCCTCGGCCGGCCAGGCCGACTGCCAGATAGGCCCCAGCAGCTTACGGGCGACCTGCACGAATCCCTTCGACCAGCGGCTCTGCTGGGCGCTGAAATCCTCGACCTTTTGAGGCAGCTCGCCGACCACGTGCGTGTCCATCAGGAACACCCCGGTCCAGCCCTTCAGGTAGGTCCGCAGCACCAGGTCGAGATCCTCCGACAGCGTGTCGTGCGACCAGCCGCCCGCCTCCTCGACGGCCGCACGGCGCCAGATGCCACCGGTGCCGTTGAACTGGAACGGCACGCCGCGCCGCGCCCGGACGTCCTGCTCCACGGCGAAATGCGCGTCCTGCATGAGGCGCTGCGCCCGTGTCAGCCAGTTGCGCCCGCCGTTGCCCCACTCGATGCGGGTCTGCACGAAGGCGGCGCGCGGGTTGGCGAGCATTGCCGCCATCGCCTCCTTCAGCCAGCCCGGCGGCGGCACGAAATCGGCGTCGAACACCGCTACATAGGGCGCATCGTCGAGGGCCAGGCCCGCCGCCAGCGCACCGGCCTTGAAGCCGCCGCGGTCGCTGCGGCGCACGTGATGCGCATCGATGCCGGCGCGGCGCAGGCGCACGATGGCGTGCGCGGCGATGTCGGAGGTGATGTCGTTGCTGTCGTCGAGAAGCTGGATGGTCAGACGGTCGCGCGGCCAGTCGAGGGCGCCCATCGCGGCCATCGACCGTTCTACCACCAGCGGCTCGTTGTAGACCGGCACCTGCACCAGCACGCGCGGCAGTTCCTCGGGCAATGAGGGCGCCGCAGCTTCGTCGCGTGGCAGCTCAAACATCCAGTAG
>JBILYJ010000190.1:0-8748 GCA_044377795.1 Reyranella sp.
CGGCGATCTGCAGTCAGGAGCTTTGTGTGGAAAAGCCCTCGGTTCCTCGGCTTTTCACGGGCCCGGACCGGCCCCGGAGACAGTTGTCCGAGAAGGTAGTGGCGGAGGGGGTGGGATTCGAACCCACGGTACGCTTGCACGCACAACAGTTTTCGAGACTGTCCTAATCGACCACTCTAGCACCCCTCCGGGCGCGGGTTTATAGGCGGGCGTCTTTGGAGGAGCAACAGCTTCCCGCAAGGTGCGGCGCCGAGGGCGAAAAAGGGGCTCGAATCGCGCCCCTGCCGACCGAAAAGCGGACAAGAGGCAAAAGGGTGGCCGGTATCGCGAGGGTCGATCCCGAGGCAGGGCCTTGAAACGACTGGCTTTTCGGCCGCCGGGCGCGGTCCGGGTGGCGGATCGGCCCGCCCGTCTCCGACATTGACTCAAGGGCCGGCGTGCGTATATTCCGCGCTTCTTCGGCGGGCCCTGCGGGTCCGCCGCGTTCTTTCGTGTTTTTCGGCATTTCGCGCCGGGGAACCTCAAGCCGGGTGTCATCATGATCGCCGTTATCCGCACGGGTGGTAAGCAATACACGGTCGCCGCCGACGACCAGCTCACGGTCGAGAAGATCGACGGCGAGGCCGGCGCCAGGGTCGAATTCACCGACGTGCTGATGGTCGGCGACAAGATCGGCGCGCCGGTCGTCGAGGGCGCCAAGGTGGTGGGCTCGATCGTCAAGCAGGCCCGCGGCGAGCACGTGATCATCTTCAAGAAGCGCCGTCGCCAGAACTCGCGGCGCAAGAACGGTCACCGTCAGGACCTGACGGTGGTCAAGATCGAACAGATCGTCGCCTGAGCAGAGCGACCGGAGTAGTACGATGGCACATAAAAAGGCAGGCGGCTCTTCGCGTAACGGCCGCGACTCGGATGGCAAGCGTCTGGGCGTGAAGCGCTTCGGCGGCCAGAAGGTCATCTCGGGCAACATTCTGGTCCGCCAGCGCGGCACCAAGATGAACCCGGGCGAGAATGTCGGCCTCGGCCGCGACCACACGCTGTTCGCCACTGCCGACGGCGTGGTGTCATTCCGCACCCGCTCGGGCGGCAAGGTCGAAGTGAACGTTATCCCGGCGCCGGCGCTCGCCGCCGAGTAACGCCGTTCATCCCATTGGATTGTGAAGGGGGAGCGGCTCGCCGTTCCCCCTTTTCGTTTCTGGACCCCACCCCATGAAGTTCCTCGACCAGGCCAAGATCTACGTCCGCTCCGGCAACGGCGGCGCCGGATGCGCGGGCTTTCGCCGTGAGAAGTTCATCGAGTTCGGCGGACCGGACGGTGGCGACGGCGGCCGCGGCGGCGACGTGATCGCCGAATGCGTCGACGGCCTCAACACGCTGATCGACTACCGCTACGCCCAGCACTTCAAGGCCGAGACCGGCCATCACGGGATGGGCAGCCAGCGCACCGGCGGCAAGGGCAAGGACATCGTGCTGCGCCTGCCGCGCGGCACCCAGATCTTCGCCGAGGATAACGAGACCCTGCTGGTCGACATGACCGAGATCGGCCAGCGCGTGATCATCGCCAAGGGCGGCGACGGCGGCTACGGCAACCTGCACTACAAGACCTCGACCAACCGCGCGCCGCGCCGCGCCGACGCGGGCTGGCCCGGCGAGGAACTCGCGCTGTGGCTGCGCCTCAAGCTGATCGCCGACATCGGCCTGATCGGGCTGCCCAACGCCGGCAAGTCGACGTTCCTCTCCATCAACACCAACGCGCGGCCCAAGATCGCCGACTATCCGTTCACGACGCTCCATCCCGGCCTGGGCGTGGTGAAGGTCGGCGACGGCTCGGACGCGCGCGAGTTCGTGATGGCCGACATTCCGGGCCTGATCGAGGGTGCCCATGAAGGCGCCGGCCTCGGCACGCGCTTCCTCGGTCATGTCGAGCGCTGCCGCGCGCTACTGCATCTGGTCGACGGCACGCAGGACGACGTGGCCGACGCCTATCGCACGGTGCGTCGCGAACTCAAGGCCTATGGCGGCAACTTGGCGCGCAAGAAGGAGATCGTGGCGCTCAACAAGACCGACGCCATGACGCCGGAAGACATCGAGGCCAAGCGTGCCCAGCTCGCCAAGGTCAGCCGCAAGACCGTGCACGTCATCTCCGCGGTCTCCCGCCAGGGCGTGACGCCGCTGCTGCACGAGCTGATGAAGCTGGTCGACAAGCAGCGTTCGCCCTCCCGCGACGCGGCCATGAGCGTGGCATGATACCGCTCGCCGGTGCTCGGCGGCTGGTCGTCAAGATCGGCTCCTCGATCCTGGTCGACGAGACGAAGGGCGAGGTCCGGCGCGATTGGCTCGAAGCCCTGACCAACGATGTGGCGCGCCTGCACAAAGGCGGCTGCGAGGTCGTGCTGGTGTCGTCCGGCGCCATTCGTCTCGGCCGCACGCATCTCAAGCTGGCAGCCGGGCCGCTGCGTCTCGAGGAGAGCCAGGCTGCCGCGGCCACGGGACAGATCCGCCTTGCCCAGGCCTATCAGGAGGCGCTGGCGCGGCACGGCATCACCGTGGCGCAGATCCTGCTGACCCTGAACGATTCGGAGGAGCGCCGCCGCTACCTCAACGCGCGCCAGACCATGGCGACGCTGCTGGGGCTGGGCGCCATCCCGGTGATCAACGAAAACGACACGGTCGCCACCGACGAGATCCGCTTCGGCGACAACGATCGCCTGGGCGCGCGCGTCGCCGAGATGATCACGGCGGACACGCTGGTGCTGCTGTCCGACATCGACGGGCTCTACACCGGCGATCCGCGCAGCGACGCCTCGGCGACCTTCATTCCCGAGATCCGCGAGATCACGCCAGAGATCGAGGCGATGGCCGGTGTCGCCGCCTCCGAGATGTCCAACGGCGGCATGGTGACCAAGCTGATGGCCGGCCGCATCGCCATGGCCGCGGGCTGCCGCATGGCCATCGCCGACGGCCGCCAGGTCGGCGCGCTGGGCACGCTGATCGACGGCACGGCACGTTGCAGCTGGTTCCTGCCCGAGGGCTCGCCCCTGTCGGCGCGCAAGAAGTGGATCAAGGGCTCGCTCAAGACCGCCGGCACCCTGGTCGTCGACGACGGCGCCGTGCGGGCGCTGTCGACCGGCAAGAGCCTGCTGCCGGCCGGCGTGACCGCAGTGGCCGGCGAATTCCGGCGCGGCGACGTGGTCGACGTCAAGGATCGCGGCGGCCGCGTGCTGGCGCGCGGCCTGGTCGCCTATGCCGCCGAGGATGCGCGCCGCATCGCCGGCCGCAAGAGCGTCGAGATCGAGCGGCTGCTGGGCTTCCGCGGCCGCGACGAGATCGTCCATCGCGACGACCTCGTGGTCGAGTGAAGCGACGGAGCGCCGCATGAACGTCCAGAGCAAACCCGCCGCCGAAGATGTCGTGGCCCTCGTGGCCGACCTCGGCCGCCGAGCCAAGGCCGCCGCCGCTTCGCTGCGCAACGCATCGACCACGGCCAAGAACGCGGCGCTGCAGGAGGCCGCGCGTCTCATCCGCGCCGAGAAGGCCGCGATCCTGGCCGCCAATGCGCGCGACATCGAAGCGGCCAAGGCCGCCGGCATGACCAGCGCGCTGCAGGACCGGCTGCTGCTGAACGAAGCGCGCATCGAGGCGATGGCCAAGGGCCTCGACGATATCGCCGCCCTGCCCGATCCGGTCGGCGCGATCATCGAGGAATGGCGGCGCCCCAACGGTCTCGCGCTCAGCCGCGTGCGCGTGCCCATCGGCATCATCGGCGTGATCTACGAGGCGCGGCCCAACGTCACCGCCGATGCCGGCGCGCTGTGCATCAAGTCGGGCAATGTCGTGGTGCTGCGCGGTGGCTCCGACAGTTTCCATTCCTCGCGCACCATCGTCGAGCTGCTGCGTCAGGCGCTGGCCGGCGCCGGCCTGCCCGAGGATTGCGTGGCGCTGGTGCCGACGACCGACCGCGCCGCGGTGGGCGAGATGCTGCGCGCGATGGACTGGCTCGACCTGATCGTGCCGCGCGGCGGGCGCTCGCTGATCGACCGCGTGACCGAGGAGAGCCGCGTGCCGGTGCTGCGCCACTATGACGGCATCTGCCACGTCTATGTCGACCGCGATGCCGATGTCGCCATGGCGCGCGATCTCGTGGCCAACGCCAAGATGCGCCGCGTCAGCGTCTGCGGCGCCGCCGAGACGCTGCTGATCGACCGCGCCGCGCTCGACACGCACCTGAAGCCGGTGCTTGAAAAGCTGCACGAGCTGGGTTGCGAAGTGCGCGGCGACGTCGAGGTGCGCGCGCGCGATCCCAAGGCGCTGGCCGCCACCGAGAAGGACTGGCGCACGGAATATCTCGAACCGATCATCTCGGTCGCCACGGTCGACGGCGTCGCCGGTGCGATCGAGCACATCGCGCGCTACGGCAGCCAGCACACCGAATCGATCGTCACCGACAACGAGGCGACGGCGCAGCGCTTCCTGGGCGAGGTCGACAGCGCCATCGTGATGCACAATGCCAGCACGCAGTTCGCCGACGGCGGCGAGTTCGGCCTGGGCGCCGAGATCGGCATCTCGACCAACCGCATGCATGCGCGCGGCCCGGTCGGGCTGGTCGAGCTCACGACCTACAAGAACATCGTGCGCGGCAAGGGTACGCTCAGGCCGTGAGCAGACTCTCGTGAGTACCTGGCGATGAACCTGCACCCGATGCCGAACGTGCCGCGCGCCACGGCACGGCGCATCGGCCTGCTGGGCGGCTCGTTCAATCCCGCGCATGCCGGCCACCGGCATATCAGCCTGGAGGCGCTGAAGCGCCTCGGCCTCGACGAGGTCTGGTGGCTGGTATCGCCACAGAACCCGCTGAAGAGCGGCGACGGCATGGAGCCGCTGTCCACGCGCGTGGCCCGCGCCCGCCAGGTCGCCCGCCATCCGCGCATCCGCGTCGCCGCACCCGAGCTGCTGCTGGGCACGCGCTACACGCTCGACACGGTGCGGGCGCTGAAGCGCGTCTACCCCCATGCGAAGTTCGTCTGGCTGATGGGCGCCGACATCCTGCCCCAGCTCGTCGACTGGGCGGGCTGGCGCGATCTGTTCGCCGCCGTGCCGATCGCCGCCTTCGCCCGCCCCGGCTGGGGCTATACCGCGCTGGCCGCCCCGGCGCCGCGCACCTTCGAGCGTTTCCGGCTGCAGGCCACCGAGGCCCGTCGGCTGGCCACTTGCGAGCCGCCGGCCTGGTGCTTTATCCCGAGCAGGTTGGACAGCCATTCCGCGACGGCCATCCGCGCCGGGCGGCCCCAACGGACCAGATCGAAAGGAAAGACCATCCCCGACCAGACCCGCACGCTTCCCGATCGAAGCAAAGACTCCGACGCGCTCCTCGAGCTGGTGCGCCAGTCGCTGGACGACAACAAGGCCGAGGACATCGTCGTCATCGACCTCAAGGGCAAGTCGGCCTTCGCCGACTACATGCTGATCGCCTCCGGCCGCTCGACCCGCCAGGTCGTGGCCATCGCCGAGAACCTCGCCGACAAGCTCAAGCAGTCCGGGCGCGGCTACATTCCCGTCGAAGGCAAGCAGACCGGCGACTGGGTGCTGGTCGATGCCGGCGACGTGATCGTCCATGTCTTCCGTCCCGAAGCGCGCTCCTTCTACGCGCTCGAGAAGATGTGGGCGCTCGAGGACGAGGCCGCCGCCCTGCCGGTCAAGAAGGCCGCGGTCAAGAAAGCTGTCGTCAAGAAAGCCGTCGTCAAGAAGGCGGCTGCCAAGCCCCCGGCCCGACGCAAGCGCGCGTCCTGAGATTGCGCCGGTGAACGCGGCTTGAAGATCACGATTGCCGCCATCGGCCGCGCCTCGCGCGGGCCGGAGCGGGATCTGTACGACCACTATGCCGGCCGCATCCGCTGGCCGCTCGTGCTGCGCGAGCTCGAGGAGAAGCGGAAGCTGCCCGCGCCCCAGCTCATGCAGCGCGAAGGCGAACTGCTGCTCGAAGCGGCCCCGGCCGGCGCGACGCTGGTGATGCTGGACCGCCGCGGCAAGGTGCTGGACAGCGAAGGCTTCGCGGCCCGCCTGGGCGGCTGGCGCGACACGTCGGTCTCGGACGTGGCCTTCCTGATCGGCGGGGCCGACGGCCACACAGAGGCGATGCTGAAAAAAGCCACCCTGGTGCTGTCATTTGGCGCCATGACCTGGCCCCATCTGCTGGCCCGCGGGATGCTGGCCGAGCAGATCTACCGCGCCCAGCAACTTCTCGCCGGCCATCCCTATCACCGCGCCTGACGATCACGCCCGAAAAGGCGATTTTGCCTCTGTTCTGACGAAAAACCGGGGCTACATTGGCACCATGCACCCCTTCCCCCGGTGGCTCGTGGCCACGTCGTCCGCCCTTCTCCTGGCAGCCGCTTCGAGCGCCGCTCTGGCCCAGTCGACAAGCCCGACGACCCCCGTCCAGAAGCCGGCCTCGAAGCCCGTCCGCAGCATCCCCTACGTGTCGATCACGGGCGAAGACGGCAAGCAGCGCCACTACGAGACCAACGCCATTCCGCTGCTGTTCCATCGTGCCTGCTTCGGCTGGCGCATGTATCTCGGCGGCCCCAACCGCGTCGTGTCGCTGAAGGAGGTCCTCACGACCTCGCAGCCGGCCGAGCAGGTGATCGCCGGCCCCGAGACAGAGGTCAGCGCCGACAAGACCAAGGCCACGACGCGCATGCTGGAGACGGTGCAGGACGGCGTGCTGCAGCGCTCCTGGTGCATCATCCCCGGCGATCCGCCCGGCACCTACACCTACGATGTCAGCATCGACGGCGAGCCGCGGGGCGAGTTCGTGTTCTGCGCCATCGAGGTGCCTGACCAGAATCCCAACACCGATCCGCGCGAGCTGAGCTGCCCCAACAAGTTCAACGCCGTCGAACGCGCCCAGCCCCAGATCCGGAAGGCCTCGTGATGGCTGCCAATGCTCCGCGTCCCGTCATGCTCTGCATCCTCGACGGCTGGGGTCATCGCACCGACCGCTCGAACAATGCGATCCTGGGCGCCCGCACGCCGAACTTCGACCGGCTGGTCGCGACCTGCCCGCAGGGGCTGATCGACGCCTCCGAAAGCTTCGTCGGCCTGCCCAAGGGGCAGATGGGCAACTCGGAAGTAGGCCATATGAATCTCGGTGCCGGCCGGGTCGCGGTGCCGGACCTGCCGCGCATCGACACCGCCATCGAGGACGGCTCGCTCGCGCAGAATCCGATCCTCGCCGGGACGATCGCGAGGCTGAAGCAAAGCGGTGCGGCGCTTCACCTGATGGGCCTCGCCTCGCCGGGCGGCGTGCATGCCCACCAGGACCATCTGGTCTTCCTCGCCAACCTGATCGCGGGCCACGGCGTGCCGGTCTGGATCCATGCGTTCCTCGACGGGCGGGACATGCCGCCGCGCAGCGCGCTGGAATGCCTCGACCATATCCAGGCGGGCCTCAAGCCCGGCCTGCCGATCCGCTTCGCCACCGTAACCGGCCGCTTCTATGCGATGGACCGCGACAAGCGCTGGGAACGCGTGATCGTGGCCTACGACGCAATGGTCGACGCCAAAGGCGAGAGCGCAACGACGCCAAGGGACTCCATCGAGAAGGGCTATGCCGCCAAGCTCGACGACGAGTTCGTCCTGCCGACGGTGATCGACGGCTATGCCGGCATGAAGGACGGCGACGCGCTGCTGATGTTCAACTACCGGTCCGACCGCGCGCGCGAGATCCTGACGGCGCTGCTCGATCCGCGCTTCGACGGCTTCAACCGCAACCGGGTCGTCGCCTTCGGCGCGGCGGTCGGCATGGTCGAGTATTCGGCCGCGCTCAACCCCTTCCTGAAGACGCTGTTCCCGCCCGCCATCATCAAGATGGGCCTCGGCGAGACGGTGTCGCGCGCCGGCCTGAAGCAGTTGCGCATCGCAGAAACCGAGAAGTACGCGCACGTCACGTTCTTCTTCAACGGCGGCGAGGAGCGCGTGTTCGAGGGCGAGGAGCGCATCCTCGTGCCGTCGCCCAAGGTGAAGACCTACGACATGAAGCCCGAGATGAGCGCGCCGGAAGTGACCGACAAGCTCGTCGAGGCGATCGGATCGGGCAAGTTCGACCTGATCGTGGTCAACTACGCCAATACCGACATGGTGGGCCATACCGGCGACCTCGCGGCGGCGACCCGGGCGGTCGAGGCCGTCGATGGCTGCCTCGGACGGCTGATGCCGGCCATCCAGGCGGCCGGCGGCGTCATGTTCGTCACCGCCGACCATGGCAATGCCGAGCAGATGTACGACGAGCACTCGCACCAGAAGCACACCCAGCACACGTTGAATCGCGTGCCGGCGCTGCTGTTCAACGGCCCCGCGTCGGTCCATTCGCTGTCGGACGGGAAGCTGGCCGATGTCGCACCCACGATGCTGGCCCTGATGGGCGTTCCGCAGCCCTTGGAAATGACCGGCAGATCGATGCTCTCGACCGCCTCTCGACCGTCCGTCCTGGCGGCCCCGCGCCCAGCGGCCGCAGCCTCTGCCTGATTTGTGAAGCGGCGCCGGGCCCCGGCGCCTTGATCCTGCCAAAGACGCCCCTGTATCTTCCAACCCACGCTGAAACTCCGGATCGCCGGGCCTCAAAGCCTCTGGCGACTCCCTCCTGAAGGCACCCAAATGACCTTTCTGCGCTTCGCCTCTCTCGCCACGGCCGTGGCATTCCTGGCTGCTCCCGCCCTCGCGCAGACCAAGGCCGCCGACCCGAAGGCCCCGGGC
>JBILYJ010000191.1:0-8739 GCA_044377795.1 Reyranella sp.
TCGATTTCTATTCATCCTTCCGCTGCTGTCGCCACTCGCCGTACCCCTGACGGCGCAGGCCCAGACCGAACCGGACGGCATGCTGCCGCCGGTAGTCGTGACGGCCGATCGCTTCCCGACAGACCCGAGCAAGGTCACCGCCAGCTACACCGTCGTCATGCAGGAAGAGATGCAGCGACGGCAGCTTCGCACTGCCGCCGAGGTGCTGAGGACCGTCCCCGGCGTCTCCGTGCAACAATCCGGCGGCGTGGGCACGCAGACCTCGGTCTTCGTGCGCGGCTCCAATTCCAACCATGTGCTGGTGCTGATCGACGGCGTGAACGTCAGCGATCCGTCCAGCGGCAACGGCGCGGTCGACTTCGGCAACTTCCTCACCGAGAACCTCGACCGCATCGAGGTCGTGCGCGGTCCCATGAGCACGATGTACGGCAGCCAGGCGATGGGCGGCGTCATCAACATGGTCACCAAGGCCGGCAAGGGGCCGATGAACGGCGCGGCCTTCACCGAACTCGGCACGCGGCTGACAAGCAACAGCGGCGCCTACATACGCGGTAGCGAAGGTAAATTCAATTACAACCTGACCGTCGCCGGCACGTTCAGCCCGAACGACACGCCGGTGCCCGCGCGGTTCACGCCGAACGGCGGCTTCGTCGACATCGATCCCTATCGCAACATCACGCTCGCGGCGCGGCTCGGCTTCGAGATCAACGAGAACACCCAGTTCAACTGGTACGGCCGCTACATCGACACCAAGGTGAACTACGATCAGGTCGGGCTGGAAGATCCGAACGCCAATACCTACACGTCGCAGTTCTACACGCGCGGCGAACTGGAGGGCTCGTACTTCGACGGACGCTGGAAGCCCGTCGTCGGCGTCAACTACAGCACCATCACGCGGCACGATCTCGACTATGCCAGCGTGCAGAACCCGTTCCCGTTCAACACCGACAGCTGGTTCAACGGTCGCCGCCTGCAGGCCGATTTCAAGAATCTCGTGAAGGTCATCGACCAGATCGAGGTCATCGGCGGCATCGATTACGACCGGCAATGGGCCTACACCAACACGGTCGGTCCGTTCACTCCCTACACGCAGGCCTGGGGTACGATGGCCCAGACCGGCATCTACGGCCAGCTTCGCCTCAACCCGTTCGAAGGGTTCAACCTCAATATCGGCGGCCGCGTCGACATGAACGACATGTTCGGCACCGTGGGCACCTGGCGTGCCGGTGCGTCCTACCTGTGGGCGCCGACGGATACCAAGATCAAGGCGTCGTACGGCACCGCCTTCAAGGCGCCAGCGCTGATCGAAATGTTCGGTCCGGGACCGTTCTGCGGCGGCAACCCCAACCTGCAGCCGGAGTACAGCCGCGGCTACGAATTCGGGGTGGAGCAGGGGATCTTCGACCGCAAGGTGAAGGCCGGCATCACCTACTTCTTCAACACCTACTCGAACCTGATCCAGTGCGCGCCGCCGACCTTCGCCCTGATGCAGAACGTCGCCAACGCCCAGACCGAAGGCTTCGAAGTAACCCTGCAGATCAGCCCGGTGAAGTGGTTCGATCTCTATTTCGACTACACCCACCTGATCGCGCGCAACGTCGATGCCAACCAGCCGCTGCTGCGCCGTCCCGGCGACGTCTTCAATATCCGCGCCGAGGTGCGGCCGTGGGAGAACACCCTGTTCGGCGTCGGCGTGCTGCAGGTCAACAGCCGCTTCGACGCCAATGCCGTCACCGGTGCGATCATGACCCCGGCGCCTTACACGCTGGTGCGCATCACGGCCCAGTACGACGTCATCCCGTCCGTCCAGCTCTTTGCCCGCGCCGAAAACGTTCTGGACCGGGTGTACGAGGAGCCGGAAGGCTTCCAGGCGCCGTACTTCCAGGCCTTCTTCGGCGTGAAGGCGAGGTTCTGAGCGGCACGATGCGTCCGCGCCACCGGCGAAACTTGCTGCAAGTCTTCGCCGGTGGCGTAGTCTTCGCTACCGTGACCCCAGCCGCCGCCGCCCCGACGTCAACGATTGCCCTGCTTCATCTCGCGCCCCGGCCCGGGGAGATCGAGGCGAACAGGACCGCCCTCGAGCACGCCGTGCGCCGGGCCGCGGCGAGCGGCGCCCGGCTGATCGTGACGCCCGAGCTTGCGGTAAGCGGCTATGGCTTTCGCGACCTCGTGGGCACCGACGGGATCGCACGCGAACAATCCGCGCTGTTCGCCTGGGCCAGCGCGCTCGCTCGTGAGACCAGGGCGTCCCTGGTGCTCGGCACCCCGGAGGCCGCACCGGAGAACGGCGCGCTTTTCAACAGCATGATCCTGTTCGCCCCGGACGGAGCGGTGGTCGGCCGGCATCGCAAGATCAACGCCCTCAGGGTCGGCTCGGAATCCTGGTCGACGCCGGGGGATCGTCCCACCGTACTGGCGGTCGACGGCATCGGACGGATCGGCTTCTTCGTCTGCGCCGACATGTATTCGACCCGTCTCGTCGACGAGACCGCGGCCCACGGCGTCGACCTGCTTCTGTCCGCCGCCGCCTGGGCACCGGGCCTTCACGGCCCCGACGGCGAATGGGAACGCGCGTCCGCGACGACCGGCCGGCCCGTCCTCGTCTGCAATCGCACCGGCAGGGATGTCCTCGATTTCGAGGCGGCCCGATCGGTCGCCGCCGTCGACGGCACGCTCGCCTTCTCGCACGCTTCGCCCGAGCCGGGGATTGTGCTGGTCGACTGGACGCCCGACATGCGCCGCCTCACCAACTGGCGCGTCACAGGCGCGGCCTAGAGCGGTGAGATCATGCAGATTGGACTGAAGACACCCCAACAAAGACCTCATCCTGAGGAGCGCTCCGCAGGAGCGCGTCTCGAAGGATGGGCGCGAGCACCCCGTCCGTTGCCCATCCTTCGAGACGCCGCGCGACGCGCGGCTCCTCAGGATGAGGTCGTTGTCGAACTGTGACGATGGCGCTCCTCCGCAGCTTCGCATGCTTCGTGCTGCTATGCTTGGCCCTCCCGGCCGCCGCGCAGGCACCGCAGCGGGTGGTGACGCTCAATCTCTGCCTCGACCAGATGGCGCTGCGCCTTGCCGCGCCCGGACAGCTGGTGGGCGTCAGCTACCTGTCGCAGGACCCGCGCCTCTCCGCGCTGGCCGACCAGGCCGCAGCCCTCGCACCGGTGCGCGATTCCTTCGAATCGATCCTGACCCTGCGGCCCGACCTCGTGATCCTGGGCCAGGGCTCGCACGCTTCGCTGAAAAGGCTGCTGCGAGGGGCGGAGGTGCGCGTGCTCGAACTGCCGTGGGCGACGTCGATCGGCGAGGCCGAGAGCGTCATCGAGCAGATGGCGACAGCACTCGGCCGCGAAGAGGTGGGCCGAGGCCTGATCGCCGGCATGCAGAGGGAGCGTCGCCGGCTGACCTGGACAGGCGCTCCCCTCGGCACGGCGGTCTATCTCGAGGCCAATCGCGGCACGTCGGGCAAGGACAGCCTGATGGACGAGCTGCTGCGGCTCTCGGGTTACCGCAATCTCGCCGCCGATCTCGGCATCGGCTCCTTCGGCCGCCTGTCACTCGAAACCGTTCTCGCCGGGCAGCCCGACCTCCTGGTGTTCGACGGGACCGCCAACGACAACCCGGCCCGCGCCACCGAGTTCGTCGGCCATCACGCGCTGCTCGCCCTGGCGGGCAAGACGAAGCTCGCATCGGTGCCGACCCGGTTTTCGATCTGCGCCGGCCCGGACAATTTCGAGGTCATGCGACGCCTGGCGGAGGCGCGGCGATGAATCGCTGGCTCCTCCTGCTGGTGGCCGTGCTCTTCCTGCTGTCACTGGCGGTCGGTCCGGCCTGGTGGCCGTGGCGCCTGGGCAACGAGGTCGGCTGGGCCATCGTCTGGGAGCTGCGCCTGCCGCGCGCCACCCTGGGTCTGCTGATCGGCGGCGTGCTGGGCCTGAGCGGTGCGGTGCTGCAGGGCTGGCTGCGCAATCCACTGGCCGAGCCCGGCGTCATCGGCGTGTCGGCCTGCGCGGGTTTCGCCGCCGTCTGCGCCTTCTACAGCGGCCTCGCCGCCGCCTTTGCACTGGCGCTGCCGCTGGCGGGCATCATCGGTGCCGCCGTCGCGGTCGCGCTGCTAATGGGCGCGGTGCGGTCGGGGACGGGAACCGTGTCGCTGCTGCTGATGGGCGTGGCGATCAACGCCATCGCCGCGGCCCTGATCTCCCTGGTCCTGGCCCTGTCGCCCAACCCCTTCGCCTACCAGGAGATCTCGCTCTGGCTGGCCGGGTCGATCGTCGACCGCGACCTGCATTACCTCGCGATGGCCGCGCCCTTCATGATTCTGGGCGCGGCCATCGTCCTGGGAGCCGGCCGCTGGCTCGATGCCCTGTCACTGGGGGAGGACACGGCGCGCAGCCTCGGCGCCGACACGAGGTCGCTGGGCCTCAGGCTGACCCTCGGTGTCGGCCTGATGGTCGGAGCCGCCACCTCGGTGGCGGGCGTCATCGGCTTCGTCGGTCTGATCGCGCCTCATCTCGTCCGCGCCAAGGTCGGCTTCCGCCCGGGGGCAACGCTGGTTCCCTCGATGCTGGTCGGCGCCGCGCTCGTGCTGGGCGCCGACATTGTGGTGCGTCTGCTGCCGACTGCGTCCGAACTTCAACTCGGCGTCTTCACCTCGCTGGTCGGCGCGCCCTTCCTGGTGCGTGCGGTACGCAAGGCCCACGCTGCCTGGCTCGCCACATGAGCAAGACCGCCCTTGCCGTTCGCGGTCTGGTGAGCCGCCGCGACCATGCGGTGGTCCTCGACGGCATCGATCTCGCTTTCGACGCGGGCCAGGTCACCGCCATCGTTGGGCCCAACGGCGCGGGCAAGACGACCCTGCTGCGCCATCTCGCGGGCCTCGATACGCCGGCGGCCGGGCAGGTGCAGCTGCGAGGTCAGCCGCTGGCATCGCTCGGTTCCGCCATTCGCGCCTGGAGCATCGCCTACCTTCCGCAGGCGGCTTCCGCCTACTGGCCCCTGCGTGCGCGCGACCTGGTGGCACTCGGCCGCCTGCCGCATGGCGCCGATCTCAGCCGCCCCCTCAAGACCCACGATGCGGAGGCGATCCAGCGCGCGCTCGAACGCGTGGACGGCGTGGGCCTGGCGGACCGGCCCATCGACACGATGTCCCAGGGCGAGCGGGCACGCATGATGATGGCACGGGCGCTCGCCACCGAAGCCGCGGTCTTCCTGGCCGACGAACCCGTCGCCAGCCTCGACCCGGCCTATGCGCTGGAGACCATGGGTATCCTGCGGGCCGAGGCCGCTCGCGGCGCCTGCGTGATCGTGGTGCTGCATGACCTGGGCCTCGCCGCCCGCTTCGCCGACCGCATCGTCGTACTGGCCAACCACAAGGTCTCCGCCGACGGTCCGCCCGCTGTTGCACTCGCGGCCGGCGTGATCGAGGCCGCCTACGGCGTCACCTTCCGCCACGTCACCATCGACGGGATCTCCCAGCCGGTGGCCTGGGAGCGGTGAAGCGCGTCGGATCGAACTTTGCATTCTGCTGATCGATGATCTTCTCGGCGATCTGCAGCATCCGGGCTCCTCGGCTCGGCTGGCCATGACCGCCGGCCCGCACGATCCTTTGCCCTGTTCCAGCCTTTCGGTCGATCGCTTCGATCGCTACTTGCCGATGCAGAAGTCGCGGAAGATCACGTCGAGGAGTTCGTCGAGGCGCACGGTACCGGTGATGCGCCCGAGAGCGCGCAGGGCCAGTCGAAGATCTTCCGCCGCCAGCGCAACCTCCGGTGCATGCAGCGCGCGTTCCAGCGACGCCTGACACTCCAGCAGCGCCTCGCGATGGCGCGCTCGCGTGAGCGGCGGTGCGCCAGCGCCTTCCTGCATCGACGCTTCGGCGGACGCTTCCAGGCGAGCCAGCAACCGGGGCAGGCCGGTCCCGCTCCTGGTGGACAAAGCGACGACGCCGGGATCGTCGATGGCCACGAGATCGGTCTTGTTCGCCACCACGATGTCCCGCTCGGGATTCCAGCGGTCGGTCGACCCGGTGATCGCGCGCATTTCCGAACGCCAGTCGCCGGAAGCGTCGAGGACCAGCACGCGCAGGTCGGCCGCCGCCGCCCGCGCCCGCGCGCGTCGAACGCCCTCCTGCTCGATCGCATCGCCTGAGTCGCGCAGGCCCGCGGTGTCGGCCAGCACCACCGGCCAGCCGCCGAGATCGAGATGCACCTCGATCACGTCGCGCGTCGTGCCGGCGGTTTCCGAGACGATCGCCGCCTCGCGCCGGGCGAGGAGATTGAGCAGCGAGGACTTGCCGGCATTGGGGGGCCCGATGATCGCGATGGAAAGCCCGTCCCGCAGCCGCTCGCCGCGGCGATCGTCGAGATGGGCCGCGATCTCCTCTTGCAGCCCGGTAACGGCGACACGCACCTCTTCGGCCAGCCCCTCCGGCAGGTCCTCGTCGGGAAAATCGATCGCCGCCTCGAGATGGGCCAGTGCCCGCAAGCCCCGGCTGCGCCAGTCCTCGTAGAGCCGGTGCAGGGCGCCGTCCATTTGCTGCAGCGCCTGCCGCCGTTGCGCCGCCGTCTCGGCCGCCACCAGATCGGCGATGCCCTCGGCTTCGGTGAGGTCGAGCTTGCCCTGCTCGAAGGCGCGGCGTGTGAACTCGCCCGGTTCGGCCAGACGGCAGAAACCCAGATGGGCGAGGGCCTCCAGCGCCGCGCCCACGACGGCGCGGCCACCATGAAGATGCAGCTCGGCCATCGGCTCGCCTGTCTCGGTATCGGGAGCCGCGAACCACACGACCAGGCCCTTGTCGAAGGCCTCGCCGGTCGAGGGATCGACCAGGGTGCGCAGGACCATGCGGCGCGGCGTCGGCAACGGCTTGCAGGTGAGCTGCTCCACCGCATCGCCCGCACGCGGCCCGCTCAGCCGGACGACCGCAAGCGCGCCGGGATGCGCGCGCGTGGGCGTCGGCGTGCCCAGCGCGTAGATCGTGGCGTCGGTCACGTCCGCTTGGGAGCGGGGCGCGCCGGCGGGGCGGCGGGCGGCGGGCGGGCCATCACCTTGTCGGCGATCTTCTCGTAGAGCGCCTCCGGGATCAGGCGCCGCTCGACCAGCTCGGTCTTGGCCTTGAAGGGCCGCGCCCGGATGATGGCGTCGGCGCGCACCTCGCCGATCCCGTCGAGGGTCATGAGATCGTCGCGGCTGGCGCTGTTCAGGTCGATCTGACTGGAGGCTGCAGGAGCCGCAGGCGGGGCAGGGCGCGCGCCCTGGGCATGGACGGCGCCACCGCTCAGAAGAATCGCCATCGTCGCGAGGAAGATTTTGAACGACATGATGGCGGTCACTATCGCACGAAATCGGCCCAATTCGGGATCGGCCGTTGCGCGAACGGCACCTTCCAGCGATGGCAGTTCGAGCGGTCGATCAGTTCCGCCGACACCATGATCTCGGACGGCACCGGCTGGCCGGCGAGATGCCGCAGCACGGCCTGGGTGGCAACGGCCGCAATGTTGAAGGCGCTGAAATCGACGCTCGCCAGCATGATGCCGCGCTCGATGTACCCGATCGCGGCCGGCAGGCCGTTGATCCCGACGACGGTCGCGGTCCGCCCGGCCTCCTGCAGTGCCGTCAGCGCCCCGAAGGCCATGACGTCGTTGGCCGTCCACACGCCGTCGATCCGCGGATGGGCGTGCAGCAGCTCTTCCATCGCCTTCCGGGCCGGAAATTCCTGGAGATACCCGATCCTCGATCCCACCAGCTCGATCCCGGGATTTTCCGCCAGCGCCCGCCTCAGCCCCTCGGTCCGGTCGCGCGCGGTACGGGCGCCCGGTGTGCCGTCCAGCGCCACGACCTTTCCCGTACCCCCCAGGCCCTGGAAGAGGGCACGGGCGATCGACTCGCCCACCCGGACATCGTCCGAACCCACGAACGTCAGGACCGGCACGTTCATGCGGTTGATGAACACCGCCACGGGGATCCCGGCCGCGGAAATCCGCGTCACATCCTCCTCCATGGCGACGTCGTCGGTCGGGTTGAAGAGGACGGCATCCGGCCGCGACGCCAGCGCCTCGGCCACCAGCGCCTTCTGCTCGCCGACATGGTCGGGCGTCACCGGCACATAGTGCACCGTGCAGGCACCCGCCTCGGTCGCGACCCGGTCGACAGCAAGCCGGGCGGCGTCGTAGGCGGGATTCACACGGTTCTTGGTGAAAACCGCGAGGGTGAACGGCTGGCGCGGAGGTTCGTTCATGGGCCTACTTTAGGCCATCGCCGCCCTGTAGTATCCGCCCGCCATGGCCCAGCCCTACGACGACATCCCGGACCGCCGCGCCATCGTGCGCCGACGCACCCTCGACGCGGCCCTCGCCCACCTGGTCGAGGACCTGCCGGACGGGGGCGAGCCACCGCGCCCTCCGGTGCTCGCCCTGCTGCGCGATGCGCTGACCAAAGGCCGGGCCGAGATCCGCCGTCGTTTCGAGGAGCCGGGCCCGCTCAAGAATGACGGGCCGGCGGTGCTGGCCGCGACCTCCTATCTGATGGACCAGATCATCCGGGTCCTGTTCGACTTCGCCGACCAGCACGCCTATCCGGCGGCCAATCCCAGCGCTGCCGAGCGGCTGGGCGTGGTCGCAACCGGCGGCTACGGCCGCGGCGAGCTGGCGCCGCTCTCCGACATCGATCTCTTGTTCCTGCGCCCCTACAAGCAGACGCCGCGCGGCGAGCAGATCGTCGAGTTCATGCTCTACCTGCTGT
>JBILYJ010000192.1:0-8727 GCA_044377795.1 Reyranella sp.
GCCTGCGGCCATACCGCGATCAAGCACGGCGATCACCTCGACTACCTGCACGATGGCCATCTCCATCACCCGCACGGCAATCACGTCGACGAGCACACGATCGAGGTGAGCGCCCACAATCCTGGGGCCTGCACGCCCGACCATGTCTGCGCCGGCCATGACAAGAACCACAAGCATGGCCCGGGCTGCGGCCACGAAGCGGTGCCGCACGGCGACCATGTCGACTACCTGGTCGACGGGCACCTGCATCACCCCCACGGCACGCACTGCGACAACCACGGTCCCGTGGAGATCGTTCAGAAAGCTGCGTAGCGCGGACCGATAAAGGGGCGGGAGGCAACTCCCGCCCCTTTTTGTTTGTGTGCGCTTCCGCAGCTTGACCGTTAGCAATGTTATACTGTACCAATTTAGGGAGACCACCGCAGACGCTCCCGGCTCACAGGGACTCCCGAGAGGCATTCATGGATCAGGTCCCCGTCACCGTGCTGACCGGATACCTCGGCGCCGGAAAGACGACCCTCCTCAACCGCCTGCTGACCGAGCAGCACGGCCGGAAGTTTGCCGTCATCGTCAACGAATTCGGCGAACTGGGCATCGACAACGATCTCGTCGTCGATGCCGAAGAAGAAGTGTTCGAGATGAACAACGGCTGCATCTGCTGCACCGTCCGCGGCGATCTGATCCGCATCATCGAAGGGCTGATGAAGCGCAAGGGCCGCTTCGATGCGATCCTGATCGAGACCACGGGCCTGGCCGACCCGGCACCGGTCGCCCAGACTTTCTTCGTCGACGAGGACGTCCGCAGCCGGACCCGGCTCGATTCCATCATCACGGTCGTCGATGCGAAGAACTTCCTGCAACGGCTGGAAGACAGTCATGAAGCCGCCGAGCAGGTCGCCTTCGCCGACATCGTTCTGCTGAACAAGATCGATCTCGTCCCGGCCGAGGAGGCGGCGCGCGTCGAGGCCCGCATCCGCGCGATCAATCCGATGGCCCGCCTGCACCGGACCGATCATTGCGCCCTGCCGGTCACGGAGCTGCTCGATCGCGGGGCCTTCGACCTCAACCGCATCCTCGAGATCGAGCCCGGCTTCCTCGGCGAGGACGATCACGAGCACGACGAGGCAATCACCAGCGTCTCGCTGCGGGCCTCGCGGCCCGTGGATGCGCACCGGTTCACGACATGGATTTCAGAACTGCTGCGCGTTCGTGGCACCGACATCCTCCGCTGCAAGGGCATCCTCGAGCTGAACAACAGCCCCAACCGCTATGTGTTCCAGGGCGTGCACATGCTGATGGATGCCACCGTCGGCAGACCCTGGAAGGATCACGACACACGCGAATCGCGCTTCGTCCTGATCGGCCGGAACCTCGACGCGGCGGCTCTCAGGGCGGGATTCGAGTCTTGTCTCGCGCCATGAGCGTACAGGTCGTCGAGAGCAGCGATGACGCCGTCCTGCATCGGGTTGCCGAGAACGACGTCGCCCTCGCCATCTGGCATCGCCCCCAAACGGCGGGGCTGGCCGCCTGGCTCGATTCCCTGCCGGCGGAACGCCTGCCCGAGGGCCACTTCATCGGACCGGTCGCCTGCGTCCCGGCCCGGCTCGCCGCCCTCTGCGATCTCGTGGAGTTGGCCGACAGCCCGGAGCGCCGGGCGCTGATCGACGACATTGCCGGGCTTGCACGCTGCTTCGCCGCGCGCACCGGCAGCCGCGACGTCGACCTGCGCTTGGAAGCGATCGCCCATGATGCCTGCTGGCGGTTCCATCGCGACCATGTCGGCTACCGTCTCAACGCAACTTATCGCGGCCCCGGCACGCAATGGCCGCCGCTCGAACATGCCGTCCGCGCGCTGAAGGCCCAGCGCCGCTATCGCGGTCCCCTGAACGAATTCCCGCGCTTTGCCGCCGGTCTGTTCAAGGGCGTGGTGCGGGCCGGGACGGAGGCCATCGTGCACCGATCGCCCCCGGTCGCCGGCAGCGGCCAGACGAGACTCTTTCTCTGCCTCAACGAGGTTCATGACGATGAATAGGCTCCCCGTCACCGTGCTGTCCGGCTATCTCGGCGCCGGCAAGACGACCTTGCTCAACCATGTCCTGAACAACCGCGAGGGCCGCAAGGTCGCGGTGATCGTGAACGACATGAGCGAGATCAACATCGATGCGGCCCTCGTCCGCCAGGGCGGCGCCGAGTTGAGCCGCAGCGAGGAAAAGCTGGTCGAGATGTCGAACGGATGCATCTGCTGCACCCTGCGCGAGGATCTCCTCGAGGAGGTCGAACGGCTGGCAGGCGAGGGTCGCTTCGACTATCTGCTGATCGAATCGACCGGCATTTCCGAGCCGATGCCGGTGGCCGCCACCTTCGAGTTCGAGGACGAGGCCGGCAAGAGTCTGTCGAAGGTCGCGCGCCTCGACACGATGGTCACGGTCGTCGATGCCAGGGCGTTCATCGAGGACTATAGCTCGGCCGACTTCCTGCATCAGCGCGGCCAGACCGCGGCGCCCGAGGATACGCGGACGGTTGTCGACCTGCTGGTCGAACAGGTCGAGTTCGCCGACGTGATCGTCGTGAACAAGGCCGATCTCGTCTCGCCGGAGGAACTCGGCTTCCTGAAGACGATGCTGCGGCGTCTCAATGCCAAGGCCCGGATCGTCACCGGCGAGTTCGGCAAGGTGCCGCTCGACCAGATCATGGACACCGGCCTGTTCTCCTACGAGAAGGCCAGCGAGGCCCCCGGCTGGATGCAGGAGATGCGCGGCATCCATACGCCGGAAACCGAGACCTACGGTTTCTGGAGCTTCGTCTACAAGGCCCGACGGCCGTTCCATCCCATGCGCCTCTACGCCCTGCTCAACGGCCGCTGGGACGGTGTGATCCGCTCGAAGGGCTTCTTCTGGCTGGCGTCGCGCATGAACTTCGCAGGCTCCCTCAGCCAGGCCGGCGGCATGCTTCGCCACGAAGCCGCGGGCGCCTGGTGGGCCGCGGTGAAACGCGAGGACTGGCCCCAGGATTCGACCTGGCGGGCCACCATCCGCAATTCGTTCAAGAGCCCCTACGGCGACCGCCGGCAGGAGATCGTCTTCATCGGCACCAAGGGAATGGACCGCAAGGAACTCACGCGCCGTCTCGATGACTGCCTGCTGACCGACGCCGAGATGAAGATGGGACCCGCGATGTGGGGCCGGCTCCCCGACCCTTTCCCCGTCTGGAAAATGCCGGGACACGAATGAGCCACAGACATCCATCGGCCACCGGCCGCAATGACGGCGCGGGGATGAGCCCGGAGACCCGGATCGCAGAGGTCCATGCCGCTGACGTCGCCCGGGCGCGCACCCTTCTGAAGGACGCCATCGCCTCGGCGCGGGAGCAATGGCTCCCGGGCAATGCCATCGCCGACGCCCTGGTCCTCGAATTGATCGACCTCGGGTCGCGCGGCGCTCCGCCGGCCCGGACCTCGGCCTATCTCCGCGGCGTTGCGCACCTGCTCGACGCGACGGCGGCTGCCCCCAAGACGAACTGACGAGACGGCGCGACATGGCGATTCTGAGCTATCTCACCACCACGCATTTCGACTTTGGCGCCCTCCGCATCCTGCCGAAGGAACTGGAACGTCTCGGCATCCGTCGGCCGCTGATCGCGACCGACCGCGGTGTCCGCGCCGCCGGCCTGCTGGATGCCGTGCTCGCCATCATTCCGGGCGCGCGGGACATTCCCGTCTTCGACGACACGCCCGGCAATCCCACCGAAGCCGCGGCGCTGGCGGCCTTCGATCTCTACCAGGCGAACGGGTGCGACGGTGTCATCGGCCTGGGCGGCGGATCGTCCATGGACCTCGGCAAGGCCGTCGCCCTGCTGGCCGGCAGCGGCGGCTCCCTCGACCGCTACGATCCGCTGACGGGCGGCGCCCGCCGGATCGACCGGGTCGCGCCGGTCATCGCCATTCCTACCACGTCGGGCACCGGCAGCGAAGTATCGGTCGGCTTCGTGATCGTCATGAAGGACGGCCGCAAGCTCACCTTCGCCAGCCCGAAGATGATCCCGAGCGTCGCGATCTGCGATCCCGAGCTGACCCTCGGCCTGCCGCCCGCGCTCACGGCGGCGACCGGCATGGATGCGGTGACCCATTGCATCGAGGCCATCCTGTCACCGGTGGTGAATCCGCCGGCCGAAGGGATCGGGTACGACGGGCTGCGTCGGGCCTGGCGGCACATCGAGAGGGCCGTGCAGGACGGCAGCGACCGCGAGGCCCGCTGGAACATGATGATGGCCTCGACCGAGGGAGCGATGGCCTTCGTGAAGGGATTGGGCGCCGTCCACTCGATGAGCCATGCCGCCGGTCGCCTGCCCGGCCTCAGGCTGCACCATGGCACGCTGAACGCCGTGATCCTGCCGACGATCCTGCGCTTCAACGCCGGCACGGCGCCCGAGAAGTACGATCGGATGGCCGAAGCCATGGGCCTCGCCGCCGGCGCCGATCTGGCCGAGGCGGTCCTGGCGCGCAACGCGAGCATCGGCCTGCCCGGGGGACTGCGCGCGATGGGCGTCACCGAGGAGATGATCCCCGACCTCGTGCCGCACGCCGTGGCCGACCTCTCGAGCCGCACCACGCCGAGGACCGTCGACGCCCAGGTCTATCGCGACCTCTTCCACGCCGCCCTCTAGGCTCGCCGTCTTCCAAGTCGGGGTACAAGCGTCATGAGAACCAGGACCCTGGCTGCCGTTCGGTCGCCCTTCTTCTGGCTCGGCATTTCTTTGCTGGCAGCGCTGGGTTTCGCTCTGGTCTCCTCCGACGGGCTGACGTGGCTCGCACGTGAATCGGCGGGCTACCAGAGACAGATCCAACATCAGCTCACGACGTCGCTTCAGGACGTCGGCAGCGGATCGGGATCGGCGGCAGCTCTGTGGATCCTGCTGTCTCTCTGCTTCAGCTACGGGGTCGTGCACACGCTGGGTCCGGGACATGGCAAGGCGGTGATCGTCGCCTATTTCCTCGATGGTACGGAGCCGCGGCGATGGATCGAGGGCATCTTCGCCGGCGGCTGGATCGCCATCACGCACACGCTGTCGGCCCTCATCCTGGCGATCAGCCTGAAGCTCATGAGCGTCGTCGGGCTGTTCGGCGCGCTCGCTCACGCGCGGCTGGTCGAGATCGCCTCGTATCTCCTGATCCTCGCCGTCGGACTGTGGCGGCTGCGGGCCGGGTTGCGGGGCGAGACCGCCGCCTGCGACCACGACCACGGCGGGCATGGGCATGGGCATGGGCACGGCACGCACGAGCATCATCACGATCATGCGCCTCACCCGCCCCATCGGGCGGATGCGAGGTCAGCCGGATTCCTGCATCGCCGCTCCGGCCTGATGCTGCTGAGCGCCGCGGGCGCCGCGCCCTGCGCCGGTGCGCTGATCCTGGTGCTGCTGTCGCTGGCGCTCGACGTTCTCTGGGCCGGCATCGTCGGCGTGATCGCCATCGCGGCCGGCATGGCCCTGGCGCTCGCGGCCATCGGCATGGCCTCCATGCTCGCCCATCGGCTCATCGTCGATGAGGATCGCTCGGCCACCTTCGGCCGGGCGATCGCCGTCGCCTCGTCGCTGGTGGTGATCGCCACCGCGAGCGTGCTGCTGCTCGGGGCCGTCGCCCGCCAGATGGGATGGAGCTGACCGATATAGCGGTTTCCACATGTGATGCATTACGCACCAGGCGAGGCTGAAGCTCATGGTTCGATTCCCTCGATCGACGACGCCCGAGACGACCGCGCAAGTCGACGGGGCCCTTGAGGCTGCCCAGAAGGTTTGCGAACAGAAGGGACTACGGCTCACGCCCCTGCGTGCCGCGGTCCTGCGCATCATTGCCCGGTCCACCCGTCCCCTGGGGGCCTATGCGCTGCTCGTGCTGCTCCAGGACGAAGTCGGCCGGAAACACACGCCTCCGACGATCTACCGGGCGCTCGACTTCCTCCTGGAGATCGGCTCGATCCTCCGCGTCGAGAGCCGGAATGCCTACATCCTGCGCGATCGTCCCGGGTCGCCTGTGCTGTTTCTCTGCGACACCTGCGACAGCTCGGTGGCGGTCGAAAGCCCCGGCCTCGCCGAACTGATCGAAAGCAACGCGGCGACTCTCAAGTTCCATATTGCGAGGCCGGTCATCGAGTGCAGCGGGACCTGCGACCGGTGTGCCGAGGCCACGGCTGACGCCGCAAGACGAGGTCATTCTCATGAACGATAGAAGAGGCATGCCCGGCGGCCCGCGCGTGCCGGTGTCCCTGCTGACCGGCTTTCTCGGCAGCGGCAAGACGACCGTCCTGAACAAGCTCCTGTCACGGGCGGAGTTCGCGCGTACCGTCGTCGTGATCAACGAGTTCGGCGAGATCGGGCTCGATCATGAGCTGGTCGAGAGTTCGACCGAGGACATGGTCCTGCTGAAGAGCGGATGCCTTTGCTGCACCATTCGCGGCGACCTGGTCGACACGTTGCGCGGCCTGATCGCCCGCAAGCTGAATGGAGCCGTCGCGCCGTTCGACCGGGTGCTGATCGAAACGACCGGGCTCGCCGATCCGGCGCCGATCCTGCACACGCTGATGTCCGATCTGGCCCTCACCTCGGCCTATCGGCTGGATGGCGTCATCACGACCGTGGATGCCGCGACCGGCGATGCCACCCTCGACCGGCAGATCGAGTCGGTCAAACAGGCCGCCGTCGCCGATCGCCTCCTCCTGACGAAAACCGACCTGGTCCCGCCGGCGCAATCGATGGCGCTGTCCCAGCGACTGCGCCGCCTGAACCCGGCGGCCCCGATCATCGTCAGCCGGCAGGGCGAGGTCGACCCGGCCAGCCTCCTCGACGCCGGATTGTACAATCCGGAGACCAAGAGCCTGGACGTGCGGCGCTGGCTGAAAGCCGAAGCCTATACGGCTACGGGGCACGAACATGACCATGACCATGACCATGAGCACGGGCACGGGCACGACATCAACCGGCACGACGAGCACATCAAGGCCGTCTGCCTGACCGTGGAAGAGCCCATTCCGGCCTCAGCCTTCGACACCTGGCTGGGTCTCCTGATGGCGATGAAGGGGCCCGACATTCTGCGCGTGAAAGGGATCGTGAACATCGAGGGCTTCGACGGGCCTCTCGTCATCCACGGGGTACAGCATATCTTTCACCCGCCGCTGCAGATGAAGACATGGCCGGGCAACGACCGACGCACGCGCATCGTGTTCATCACCCGCGACCTCGACGAATCGGCGCTGCGCGACACGTTGAGGATGTTCACCGTCGACCCGCCACGGCCTTCCCTGGCGGCATCATGAGCATCACCGACCGCGCCTGATCGACCCCTATCGCGGAGGCTCGACGCTCACCACGACGCTGCCGCGCTTGCGGCCGGTCTCGACATAGGCGTGCGCCTCGGCCATTTGCGCGAACCGGTAACGGCGGTCGATCACGGGCCTCAGCGCGCCGGCTTCCGCCAGGGCGGCCATCTCCGCCAAATCACTGACGCGCTCCTCGGCAGGACCGGCGATGACTCGCCGGCTGCCGGTCAACGGCGCCCACAGGGTCGCCAGCATCTCCGGAATCCCCGCGGCCACCGCGAGCAGCCTGCCTTTGTCCTTGAGCACGGGCTTGCAGCGCGCGAACGGCGTCCGGCCGACCGTATCGACGACGATGTCGTAGGTCTCGCGGCGCGCCGTGAAGTCGTCCTTCGTATAGTCGATCACCCTGTCGGCGCCGAGCGACCTGACGAGTGCGAGGTTGTTCGTGCTGGTGACGCCGGTCACCTCGGCGCCGTGATGCTTCGCGAGCTGCACCATGGCGGTCCCCACGCCGCCGGACGCGCCGATCACCAGGACCTTGTCGCCCGGCCTGATGCCCGCCTTGCGCAGAAAATGCAGGGAGGTCGACGCGCCGAAGGGCAGCGAAGCCGCTTCCTCGAACGACAGGCTGGCGGGCTTCCGTGCCAGCCGGCCGTCTTCAGGCATCGCCCGATACTGGGCATGGCATCCCATCGCGCCGCCGGGAAAGCCGAACACCTCGTCGCCGACCCGGAACCGCGTGACGTCCTTCCCGACGGACTCGATCGTCCCGGCCATCTCGGACCCCATGATCGGTTGGCGCGGGCGTGTGAACCCGAAAGCCAGGCGCGCAATGGTTCCGAGTCCGGTCGGAACGCACATCGTCCGCACGCGCCAGTCACCCGAGGTCACGGTCGTTGCGTGAATCCGGACGAGCACCTCTTTGTCCCGCGGCACGGGCTTCGGCACCTCGTTGAGCTCGACGACGTCGGGGCCGCCATAGCGGCGATAGACGAAGGCTTGCATGGTCCCGGTCGCGGCAGGATCTGACGTCATGCCGGTCCCTTAAGCCAACCGGCCCCGCGCCGGAAGGCCCAGCCGGTCGAAGGCTTCTAGCAGGCTGTTGAAACAGGCCTTTCACAAGTACCGGCGAGCAACATTGTTGCGCCAACGGTCACCACGACCCAGGATTCAGGGGTGCGACGTTCGTTTCGTTTGTTTCGTTTATTTCGTTCGTTTCGTTTATTCGCCATGACTCCGACTTGTTCAACGGCCTGTTGGCTAGACCTTCTCCAGGCCGCACCATTCGGCGATGAACAGCGCCGTCGACTGGGTGATCTTGCGGATCGATTCGAGGTTCACCCGCTCGTCGAAGCCGTGGACGTCGTCGGACTGCGGCCCGTAGACCAGGGCCGGCAGGCCGGCATAGAGGCCGAAG
>JBILYJ010000193.1:0-8707 GCA_044377795.1 Reyranella sp.
GGGGTCGTCTCGGCGGCGGCGAGCTCGATCGGCTTCGGCGGCTCGGGCTGCGCCGGCATGAGCCTCGTGATGTCGTCCGAACTGGGCGGCGGGGTCGTCTCGGCGGCGGCGAGCTCGATCGGCTTCGAGGGCTCGGGCGGAGCCGGCATGAGCCTCGCGATGTCAGCCGAGCTCGGGGGCGGAGGAGGCGGCTCGGTTGCCGCGATCACGATCGGTTTGGGTGGTTCGACCTTTGCCGCCCCAGCTTGCGGCGGCCTGGCCGACGCGACCGCAACCGGCGGCTCGGGCCTGGTCTCCGGTCTGGCCGGCGGCGCAACGTCGCGACGGGCGACCGCTTCCTTCAGGGATGCATACAGTTCCCTGGTGGGTTCGCCGGTCTCGCGCTGAGCGTTGATGCGTTGAAAGGTTCGGATGGCGGCGCGCGTCATCGGCCCCAATGCGCCATCGGGCTTGTCGCGCAGGAGCTTGAGATCGAACAGCGCCTTCTGGATCATTCGGACCTGATCCTTGCTCGCCTTGGGCCAGTCCGGCGGATCGAGGTCCGGCGGCGGTAGTGGAGCAAGAGCGCCCGTTCGCGGCGGCGCCGGTGGAGGTATCGCTGTAGCGACTTCGACCGGCGGGAGAGGGGCAAGGCGCACTTGGGACCTGGCCGGTCGTTGCATTGCCTCGACGATGCGCCGGAACTCGCCCTGCCCGATCTGCTCGGCCTTCTCCAGCTCTTCCTGCGTCAAACCGCGCTGCAAGGCCTGCGCGCGCGTCGCCGACGTCTTGGCCAGCGCCGTCTCGGCGCCCTTGTTCGCCTGCCGTTCGAACTCCGCAGCGATCGCGAACCACGCCATCGCCATCGGCGGATCCTTCGGCACCGCGTCGCCGCGCTCGTAGATCTCGCCCAGGCTGAACATCGACGCCGCCATGCCCTGGCGCGCGGCCGACTGCAGGAGCTCGATCGCCTCCTTGCCGTTGCGCGCGGCGCCCTTGCCGTCGCGCAGCATCAGGGCGAGGTTGTGCTTGGCGAGCGCCAGATCAGCTTCGACGGCCCTGCGATACCATTCGATGGCCCTGGCAAAATTGCGCTCCAGCATGAAGCCGCGCTCGTACATCACCGCGACGTTGAAGGCCGATTGCGCGGAGCCCGACTGTGCGGCGCGCATCAGCCAGCCCGCGCCGACCTGCGGGTCCTTGGGCATGCCGATGCCCTGCACCAGGCGGCGCGCCAGCTCTTCCATGGCGGCGATGCTGCCTGCGTCGGCCCGATCCCTCAGCTCGCCGACCGGCATGCCTGCCCAATCGAGCGGCCGATTGGGCATCGGCGGCGCCGACGGAGGAGGAGGAGGCGAAGGCTCGGATGAGGGGGCCGGGGCAGCCGGAACACGAAGGAGTTCGGTGCGTGCGGGGGCCGGTGCTGGGGGAGCGGGTGGCGGACCCGGTGTGGGAGCCGGCTGAGGGTCGGGAGCCGCCTTTACCGTCGTTTCCGCCGGTGTGACCGCCGTTACAGTCGTTTCCGCCGGTGCGACGGCCATCACCGTCGTTTCCGACGGTGCGGCGGGTGGACGCGGCTCTGGTGGTTCGAACACCGCCACGATCGCGGGTGCCTCCGGGGCATCTTCCGGCGAACGCGTCACCCATGCGCCGACGCCCGCTGCCGACGCGACAACGATGGCGAACGACGCCACCACGATGGGCCGTTTCAGCAGGGAGGGGGCGGCGGCTGGCTTGCCGGTCATCCCCTGAGAATAGCCGAGACGGGCCGCTGCGGCGAAGCCATCGCGCGGTGGCGCACGACGATGAGGGCCGTCAGCAGCAGGACCGCGCCGGCCTGATGCAGGGTGGCGATCGGGATGCTGACGCCGCTCAGGATCGTGGCAACGCCGAGGCCGAGCTGGAGGAAGGCAATGGCAGCCGCGACCAGTGTCTCGGAGCGCGGCGCACGCCAGGCCATGACCAGCACGCCCAGCACCAGGAGTTTGGCCAGCCAGCGATGGACGAACTGGATGGTGGTGCCGTTTTCGAAGAAGTTGATCCACCACGGCGAGAGGTCGAACAGGCCGGGCGGGATCCAGTAGCCCGACATGTCGGGGAACGTGCTGTGCGCGGTGCCGGCACGCAGGCCGGCCATGAAGGCGCCCCATACCAGCACGACCAGCAGGAAGGCGATCAGCGCCGTCGACGTGCGGGTGGTCTTGCGGTCGTCGCGTCGCACGCCCCCGGGGGTGAGTTCGAGGATCAGCCAGACCGTGTAGGCGTAGAGGACGATCGCCAGGAGAAGATGCGCGGCGAGGCGATAGTGGCTGACCGAAGGCCGGTCCACGAGACCCGAGGCCACCATCGCCCAGCCCATCGCACCCTGCAGGCCGCCCAGCACGAGAAGCGCGAGGAGGCGGGGCTTGAGATGCGCATTGAGGGCGCCGCGCCACCAGAACCAGGCGAGCGGCAGGGCGAAGACGAGACCGATCAGCCGGCCCCACAGGCGGTGGATGTACTCCAGCCAGAAGATCTCGCGGAACTCGGGCACCGTGAAGTCGCGATTCACCAGCCGCCCCTGCGGCGAGGCCAGGTACTTCTGCAGTTCGGCCTGCCATGCCGCGTCCGAGAGTGGCGGCAGCCACCCGGTGACCGGCCGCCATTCGACCATCGACAGGCCCGATTCGGTGAGCCGCGTCAGCGCGCCGATCACGATCATGAAGAAGATCATGCCGGCGACGACGATCAGCCACTGGCGCACGGAGGCGGGGACTTGCTGCATGGCCGCCGGAACATGGGGGAAGCGGGAGCCGCCGTCATCAGGCATAAATGTCGCGAAGGACGGCGTCGTCTTGCGCTCGCCGGCCGCCTTGTTTAACGGTTCGCGTACGAACAATTTTCATCCATCCTTCCGGAACATCGCAATGACTGCGTCCCCGCTGGCCCCGCCGGTCACCTTCGGGTCGAGCTTCAATGACTTCTACGATCGCGAAGGCCTGGTCAGATTGGACGCCGCCTTCGTCGACTGGCTGAAGGACGCGAATGTCGACGTCCATGCCCGCCTGCTGGCGGCGCGCGCCGCGCCGGACGCGATGGCTGCCAAGGACGAATCCAATCTGCTGATCGAACTGGCCCGCCCGCTCGAGGATTTCGTCGCGGCGCTGTTCGGAGTCGCTGGCGAAGCGGGGGAACTGCGCGCCCGCCACACGCGCCTGGCGCCGCTCTACGACTGCAAGCGCCTGTTCGTGCAGCGCTACGTCACCCGTGCCCTCAAGGCCGATGCCGCGGCCGCCCTCGACGGCGCCGCCGTCACGGCGGACGTGAGCCTTCCCGTCACCTTCGAGGCCGGGCTCGAAGCCTGGGAACTGGCCTTCGCGCTGGCCGTTCGCGAGCGGATCGGGGCCGAATTCAAGGTCGAGACGCCCACGCCCGAGGTCGAGGCCCTGACGCGCTACGCCGCGTGGGCGCTGCACCATCCCGAGGGCAAGCGCCGGCACCAGGACGGGCCGTTGTTCAAGGTGCCGCACAAGCTCGACTTCGAGCACCTCGTTCCGATCGAGACCGAGATCGTCGACGGCGTGACGCGCATGAAGCTGCCGCGGCCGATGCTGCGCCATCGCGAGGGCTTTGCCCTCACCGACCAGGGCTTCGATCTCGTGCGCGCCCTCGACCATGCCAACTACTGCATCTGGTGCCACAACCAGGGCAAGGACAGCTGCTCGCGCGGCCTCCGGGATCGCAAGACCGGCGCTTTCCAGAAGTCGCCGTTCGGTGTCACGCTCGCGGGCTGTCCGCTCGAGGAAAAGATCTCGGAGATGAACCTGCTGAAGAGCGAGGGATTCTCCATCGGCGCGCTGGCGATGGCCGCGGTCGATAATCCGCTGCTGGCGGCGACCGGCCACCGCATCTGCAACGACTGCATGAAGGCCTGCATCTACCAGAAGCAGGAACCGGTCGACATCCCGCAGATCGAGACCCGCACGTTGAAGGACGTGCTGGGACTGCCGTGGGGCTTCGAGATCTACTCGCTGCTGACGCGCTGGAATCCGCTCAACCTGCGCCGGCCGGTCCCGCGTCCCTCCACCGGGCGCACCGTGCTGGTGGTCGGCCTCGGTCCCGCGGGCTTCAATCTTGCGCATCACCTGATGAATGACGGCCACACGGTGGTCGGAATCGACGGGCTGAAGATCGAGCCTCTGCCCGAGGCGCAGTCGGGCGTCGCCATAGACGGCACGCGCGTGCCGTTTGCCGCGGTGAAGGACGTCGCGACCCTGCGAGAGAATCTCGGCGAGCGGGCGATGGCGGGGTTCGGCGGCGTCGCCGAGTACGGCATCACGGTTCGCTGGGACAAGAACTACCTGAAGATGGTGCGGCTGCTGCTGGAGCGGCGGGCGCAGTTCTCGATGTTCGGCGGCGTGCGCTTCGGCGGTACGGTGACGGTCGAGAGCGCCTTCGCCATGGGCTTCGACCACATCGCGCTGTGCGCCGGCGCTGGCAAGCCCACGGTGCTCGACCTGCCCAACGGCCTGGCGCGCGGCGTGCGCGCGGCGTCGGACTTCCTGATGGCGCTGCAGCTCACGGGTGCCGCTAAGAAAGACTCGATCGCCAACCTGCAGATCCGTCTGCCGGTTGTCGTGATCGGCGGCGGCCTGACCGCGATCGATACGGCGACCGAATCGCTCGCCTACTATCCGCTGCAGGTCGAGAAGTTCCTCGTCCGCCACGAGACCCTGGTCGCCGAGCGTGGCGAGGCGGCGGTCGGCGTGAACTGGTCGCCCGAGGAACGCGAGATCGCCCAGGAGTTCCTCGCTCATGCCCGCGCGATCCGGGCGGAGCGGGAACAGGCGGCGTGCGAGGGACGTGAGCCGGCGATCACGAAGCTGGTCAACGGCTGGGGCGGCGTCTCGCTGGTCTATCGCCGCCGCCTGATCGATTCGCCGTCCTATACGCTGAACCACGAGGAAGTGCTGAAGGCGCTCGAGGAGGACATCCGCTTCGTCGAGGGCCTGTCACCCGTGGCGGTCGAGATCGACGAGGCGGGACAGGCCAGGGCGTTGAAGGTGGCGGGCGAGCAGAATGGTGCCAAGGTCGAGGCGACCCTGCCGGCGCGTACTATCCTCGTCGCCGCGGGCACGCAGCCCAACACGGTGCTGGCGCGCGAGGATGCGACGCATGCCTTCGTCGACGGCAAGTATTTCCGCGCGCTCGACGAGGCGGGCACTCCCGTGACGCCCGAGCGCGTCTGCAAGCCGGGCGATGTGCGCGTACTGATGTACCGCCACGCCGACGACCGCTTCATGTCGTTCTTCGGCGACCTGCATCCCTCGTTCGCCGGCAACGTCGTGAAGGCGATGGGCGGGGCCAAGCAGGGCTATCCGGTGCTGACGCGGGCGATGGCGGCACTGCCGCCTGCCCGGCGCACGCCGGCCGAAATCCTCGACGAGGCCAACCGTTCCTGGCGCGCCCGCGTGGTCCGCGTCGACCGGCTGACACCGACCATCATCGAAGTCATCGTCGAAGCGCCGGCCGCCGCCCGCAACTTCGAGCCCGGCCAGTTCTACCGCCTGCAGAATTATGAGGCGTGCTCGCTGCGTGCCGGGGGCACCCTGCTCACCATGGAAGGCCTCGCGCTCACCGGTGCGTGGGTCGACAAGGAGAAGGGGCTGCTGTCGC
This sequence comes from Reyranella sp., assembly GCA_044377795.1. Lineage (GTDB taxonomy): Bacteria > Pseudomonadota > Alphaproteobacteria > Reyranellales > Reyranellaceae > Reyranella. The sequence goes on from JBILYJ010000193.1 coordinate 5,635, forward strand.
TGATCGCGCTGGAGATGGGCGGCTCGTCCGATCTCTGTGCGATGCTGAAGCCCGGCGAGCCGGTGATCGTCATGGGGCCGACCGGCGCGCCGACCGAGATCGAGCCCGGCGAGACCGTCATGCTGGTGGGCGGCGGCCTCGGCAACGCCGTGCTCTTTTCGATCGGGCAGGCGTTCCGCAAGGCCGGCAGCAAGGTGCTCTACTTCGCCGGCTACAAGCGCATGATCGACCGCTACAAGGTCGAGGAAATCGAGGCTGCGGCCGACGTCGTCGTCTGGTGCTGCGACGAGGCACCGGGCTTCGAGCCGGGCCGCCCGCAGGACAAGTCGGTCGTCACCAACATCGTCGAGGCGATGCGGCGCTACGCATCGGGCGAACTCGGCGACCAGCCGATCCCGTTCAGTGCCGCCGACCGCATCGTGGCCATCGGCTCCGACGGCATGATGAACGCGGTGCGGCTGGCGCGGCACGCGGCGCTGAAGCCGTACCTGAAGCCCGAGCACGCGGCCTTCGGCTCGATCAACTCCCCCATGCAATGCATGATGAAGGAGATCTGCGCCCAGTGCCTGCAGCTGCACAGGGATCCGGAGACCGGCAAGGAGACGGTGGTCTTCTCCTGCTTCAACCAGGACCAGCCGCTCGACCTGGTCGATTTCAACAACCTGCGTCAGCGCCTGCGCCAGAACTCCGTGCAGGAAAAGATCGGCGCCCTCTGGATCGACCGCTCGCTCAGGCAGCTCGGGCTGCGCAGCTAGACGAATATCTTTCGCGCTACGATCACCAGCAGGGCGACGGAAGCGACGACGATCACGAGCAGCGTGAGGACGATGCCGGCGGCGCGGCCGGGATTGGTGTCCGTGGTCTGGGCGAGGCCGAAGGCATGCGCGAGGCGCGCGACGATGAAGCCGATGCCCAGTGCATGGACCAGCACCCGCGAGCCGCCGCAGATCTCCAGCAGGGCCAGCAGGACCAGCACCAGAGCGGCATACTCGGCGAAGTTTCCGAAGACGCGGCTCATGCGGCTCATCGCGGCATCGCCGCCGTCACCGAGGCTGACGCGGCTCCGGAAGCGCTGACGGATCACCAGGGAAGCGAGCAGCACGCACAGGAGGCCGGTGAGGGCGGCATAGAAGGCGGTGACGAACGGCAGGGCCGGCATTGCCATGAAGGGATCTCCTAGGGAGCGCGCACGAAGCGGAACAGGACCTTGTCCTGACTGTAATAGCGCAACTGGTCCGCGATCTTGGGAAATACTCGCTGCCCACCGTCACCGGCATGAAGGTGTCGAGGTCTCGGCGAGCACCTTGCGCCAGCGCGGCCAGACGGCTCTGTCCTTGTGGCGACCCATGGCCGCGACATAGGTGCCGCCCGGCTTCAGGGCCGCCCTGGTTGCAGCCATGGTCCAGGAGAGTGGATTGGCGGAGATCCTCATGGATCGAAACGTCGATCATGCGCCGCCAGATCGGGGCGTGGGCCGCGCCCATCGCTTCCTCCCTCGGGAAGGAGCGACCCTATCACGCCATTGTTACGACCGCCCTGATCAAGCCCTGCCGCGCCACGGATGCACGAGCAGAGGCCCCGCAATCAGGCTGCCGAAGGTGACAATGCCGACGGCGATCGCGACGAAGACACCCGGCAGGCCCCAGCCGAGATGCTCGATGGCGAACCAGCCGCCCAGCGACGCCACGAACAGGCGCGCCACGCCGGCGGCGAACGGCGCCTTCATGCGGCCCGCCCCCTGGCTTGCGAAGGAGAGCGTCATGCCGATGCCGAACACGAAGTAGAAGGGCGCGACGCGCGTGACATAGGCCACGGTGGCCGCGACCACGTCGGGATCGTCGGTGAAGAGGCGAGCCCAGCCCTCGGGGAACAGCGCCACGACCCAGCCGAAGGCACCGATGCCAAGACCCGCGACCAGGCTGCCGATCCAGGCGGCGCGCACCGCCCGCCGCCAGTCGTTGGCGCCGGCGGCGACGCCCACGATCGTCGTGAGGCCGGAACCGATGCCGAAGGCAAGCGGCACGAGCATGAATTCGAGGCGCACGCCGATGCCGTAGCCCGCGAGCGCCGCGATGCCGAAGCGGCCGACGAGACCCGTGACCAGCATGGCGGTCAAATTCGCCGTGAAAGCGGAGAAGGAGGCGATCAGGCCGACCCGAAGAATCTCCCAGAACAGGCGACCTTGCAGGGGGATGCCAAAGGTGGCCGGCACGAAGCCCAGTTTGCCGCTCCACAGGGCGCGCGCCTGCAGCAGCGCCGACACCGCCGAGGTCAGCAGCGCGGAGATCGCAGGACCGGCCATGCCCATCCCCGGCCAACCGCCGATGCCCAGCGCCAGCACGTAGGAAAGCGGCACCTGTGCGATCGACGAGAGCAGCATGTAGCGGCCGGGCGTCGCCGCATCGCCGCCACCCCGCAGCAGGGCCGAGAGAAAGAAGTTGGCCCAGATGAACACCGAGCCGCTAAACAGCATATGGGAGTAGGTGAGCGCCTTGGCGAGCGCCGCCCCCTCACCGCCCAGCAGCCGGTAGAGCGAGGGCGCGACCGTCCAGGCGAGCAGCGTGAACAGCAGCGCCAGCACCGTGCCGAGGACCAGCGCGTGCAGCACCAGGGCGCGGGCGTCTGCGGTGCGGCCGGCCCCCAGGGTGCGGGCCATGGCTGCCGCCACGCCGCCGCCCATGCCGCCGGCCGCCATCATGGTCATCATCATCATAAGCGGGAAGACGAGCGCAAAGCCCGCCAATGCGTCGGTCCCCAGGCGGCCAAAGATGAAGGTCTCGGCGATGGCCACGAAGGTCTGGACGATCATGACGGCCGTGGTGGGGGCCGACAGCTTCCACAGGCTCTTGCCGATGGGCGCGGTGAGGAGGGGGTGCGACAGGGACGGAACTCCAATAACGTGTATATGCACGATATCAGGCCGCGCCCTCGTGTCACCTTACAAACATTGCGTGAAGCATTAGCTTTCGCGCATGACCCAGACTGGACGCCCCCTCGCCAAGCCCTCGGTCCAGGTCGAGAACGACCGCGTCATCGTCACGGAATGGCGGTTCCCGCCAGGCGGCCACACCGG